>DASYGU010000300.1:0-3117 GCA_035999355.1 Candidatus Limnocylindria bacterium
GACCCGCTCCTCGTCGCCCTCATTGAACGCCGCCTCGACCGCGGCGTCGATCGCCGCTTTGTCGACTTCGGGGGGCATGTCAGCCACGGCCCACACCGTGGTCGGCCATGGCACGTCGGCCGGCTGAGAGGGGTACTGGCCGAGACTCGGGGCCGGCGTGGAGCTGGGAGAGCTCGGACCGGCCGCTGGGTTGCAGGCGACCACGAGAGCGAACGCCGCGAGCCACATCAGCCTGGGTCGTGTCCTGCGGCGCGCAGGCAGGTTCGGCGGCCGGCGTCGATTGGTGTTCATGGCGCGCTCCTTCGTGCGGTATGGGGGCGACCAGCTTCGTTTTCTTCAAACCGCCGCCGAAGCCCGCGGTTCTTGATGCGTTCTTCACCGCACTCGGCGACGCTGCGCGGCACTAAGGGGGTCATCCAGCGTCCTGTAACCGCTCTCCGGAAATCCAGCGAGGTCAATGCACGAGCCATGTCGCAGCCACTGAAGCTCCTGGGCGGCGCCGCTGCCCTCATCACCGCCGCCCTGGTGGGTGGAACCTTGATCGGATCGGTCTTCGCCGCGCCGGGCGGAAGCGGATCGGCTGATCCGGCCGTCGCCTTCGGCGACGAGGAAACGACCGATGCCGCCGCCTACTGCCAGACCTTCCTCGACACCTTTGCCTCGGAGCTCGGGGTCGAGACCGATGAGCTCGCGCCGGCCGCCAAGGCCGCTGCCATTGCCGCGGTCAACGCCGCGGTCGAGGCCGGCGACCTGACCCAGGACGCCGCCGATCGAATGATCGAGCACATCAACGCCTGGGACGGCGATGGATGCCGATGGATCGGCTTCAAGCTCGGCCACTGGGGCCATCACGCCGCCCAGGTCGAGTTCCTGACCGGGATGTGGGAAGCCGCCGCGGGCGCGCTGGACATGACCCCGGCTGAGCTGCGCGAGGCGCTCGCTGACAGCACGCTGCAGGAGGTCGCCGAGGCCGAGGGCGTCGCGTACGCCGATGTGGTGGCCGCAGCGTTGGCATCGGCTCAGACCGATCTCGACGCGGCCGTCGAAGCCGGCAGGATCACCCAGGACAAGGCCGATGCAATCCTCGAGCGGCTCGAGACCTGGCTGAACGACGGCACGATCGGTGACTGGGGCGACCGCCGCGGCTGGTTCAACCGCGGACCACTTTCGCCACCGGCCGACGCGTCCGAGGCGCCGGCGACCTGACTGAGAGGAACCTCGGCGCGCGAGGCGCCGTCTAGATAGGCGAAAGGGCCGCCCAGGCTGTGGGGCGGCTTTTTCGTTGCCGTCGTCGTATTCCCTCGCCCCCTGGGTACCTTTGGGGGATCGGCCCGGCTGGGGGGCACACCTAGCATCGGTCCATGGCCGTCAGCCAGACCCGAAGGTTCTCCGATACGTCGCCGGTCAGGGAAGCGGGTCGCTCCCTGCGCTCGCAGCCCCGCTGGGTGCTTCGCCGCTTCGTGGCGCGCCCGCTGACCGGGATGTTCCTGGTCGTCCCCCTGCTCGGGGCCGTCCTGGGTCTCGGCAATCCATCGATCCTCCTGACCCTGAGCGGCGCGGCTGCCATCTACCTGGCTCTGGACCTGTTCCTGGCCTGGATCGGTCGCCCGGTTTCCGCAGAGCCCGCTTCCCACCTCAACCTCGTGGCGTGGACGGCGGGCATTGCGGTCCTGGCCGCGGCCGGCTGGCCCGAGCCCGCGTGGCAGTACCACGGGGAGCTTGTCACGTTGGTGGGCATGGCCACCGGCTTCGCGGTCGGGATGGGCAGTCCGCGGGCGGTGGCCGCTCTGTGGACCGTGGCCGCGGGGGCCGCGGTCGCGCTGGGTGCCTCGCTGACCGGGCCGCTCACCGCCGAGCCAGCGATGGTCGTGGCCGCGATCGCGATCGGGACATGGTTCGGGGCCGTGGTCGGCCTGGTCGTGGACCGCGTCGCCGTCCCCCACCGTGTCCGCGTTCCGGCACCATCAGCTGCCAGTTCCGCGCCAGCCGGACGGGCTGCCGCCGAAGTTCGAGCGAACCCGCCGGTCTAGCCCGCGATCACCGGCCCCATGCTGCCCGCCGGCTCACGGTGCTGGCGCAGATGGAAGGCGAGATCCAGCGCCGTTTTCAGGACCACGAGCACGATCAGCGATCCCAGCGACGTGCCCAGCGCGATGCTCACGAACGCCCCCAGGATGATGGTCAGGTGCATGATCACCAGCCGTCCATAAGGCTGGATCATGACGTCGGCCGGGGACAGGGTCCGGAACTCGCCCCGACCGAGGTAGTTCATCCAGAACGACACGCCGTGGCTGATCGCCAGGCCGATGACGCCAAAGGCGAAGACCGATGCGTCCACGCCCGGCAGTCCGGGCGGGCCGGCCGGGACGGTCACGAACATGAACCCCGGGCCAAAGCCGCCGAACCCGCCGATTCCGGTCATGGCCGGGATGAAGGTGAACACGAAGATGCCGTGAACGATCCAGAACAGGCCGTAGTGGATGGTGAAGAACCCCGCCGTGCCCAGGCGGCTGAGCGAGGCCGCGGGTCGGCCGTTGACCGACCAGCGCGCCGCAGACGGGCCAGTGGTGGTGCCTTTGGCAGTGAGGATCTTCAGGACGTTGATCACGCCCACGACGCCGTTCTCGGCCCAATACAGGGCGAGGATGAGGAGAAGGCTCCAGCCCAGCCACAGGACGCCGCCCAGCGGGATCAGGTTGGTCACGATCAGCAGGGCCACCGCGATGGCGGAGGAATTGACCCGGTAGGCCGATACCGCGCGATCGATCATGGCCAGCCGATGTTGGTTCAGCGGCCCCAGGTCGGCGGGTGCGGGGTCATGCCCTCGGCGGAATTCCAGGTGTCGAACTCCTCAACCACCAGGCCGTCCGCGTTGAAGCCCAGGAGCGAGATCCCGGCCAGGGTCACTGGCTCGTCGTCCTCGATCTGGGTCGCCCACCACGGGACCGCTGCGCGGTCGCCATCCACCACCGGCTCGCCGAACCAGGCGGTCACGGTGTGCTCGGAGGCGAACGACTGGGTCGCGTACTCGCGCGCCCCGTCCAGCCCGCGATAGGGCTCACGAAATGGCTCGGTCCAGTATTCGATCTCGGGGGCATACAGCGTGAGCACCAGCTC
>DASYGU010000023.1:0-4123 GCA_035999355.1 Candidatus Limnocylindria bacterium
GACGGCCGGGTGGTCGAGCGGGGTGATGGCCGGCGCGCCGTTCGAGAGGCTCCGGACGGTGACCGTGACCGTCGGCGGGGCGATCGTCCGCAGGTGGTCGATCATCATCTGCTCGATCTCGCGAGGATCCTGGTCCGGCACGAGCCGGGAGCTGATCTTGGCCGCGGCGAAGCCCGGAATGATCGTCTTCGGCCCATCGCCCTGGTAGCCGCCCCAGATGCCGTCGATGTCGAACGTCGGCCGGCCGGACAGACGCTCGGGCAGGGTCCACCCCGTCTCGCCCGCCATCGGCTCGGTGACCCCGGTTGCCTCCATGAAGGCGTCCATGTCGAAGGGCACCGCGGCGTACGCTTCCCGGTCCGCATCGGTCAGGTCGCGCACCTTGTCGTAGAAGCCGGGAACCGTGATCCGGCCGTCCCCGTCCACGATCGAGGCCAGCATCTTCACGAGAACGTTCGCCGGGTTGTCGACCCCGCCCCCGTACGTGCCCGAGTGAATGTCCTGGAACGGACCCTGGACTCGGATCTCCCAGTAGGAGATGCCTCGGATGCCGTAGGTGATCGCGGGTGTGCCGTCGTCGTCGTGCATGTCCGAGTCGGACACGATGCAGACGTCGGCGGCCAACAGCTCGGGGTGGGCTTCGATGAACTCCTCGACCGGTTCGCTCAGATGCTCCTCGTCACCCTCGAACACGACCCGCAGGTTGAGCGGCAGGTGGCCGACGCCCTTCAGCCATGCCTCGGCGCCGCGGAGGTGCATGTAAAGCTGCCCCTTGTCGTCGCCAGACCCGCGCGCGTACAGGATGTCGTCCTCGTACCGCGGCTCGAACGGCGGCCGGACCCACTCGTCGAGGGGATCGGGCGGCTGGACGTCGTAGTGGCAGTAGACCAGGACGGTGGGCTTGTCCGGCCCGGCATGGAGCCAGTCGGCGGTGACCACCGGGTTGCTCCGGGTCTCGGTCAGCCGGGCGTTGTCGAACCCGATGGCGGTAAAGGCGTCGGCAATCCACTGTGCCGTGCGCCGGACCTCGTCCTTCTTTGTCGGGTCGGCGCTGACCGATTCCATGCGCAGGAACTCGTTCAGGCCCTCGATGTGCTCATCGGCGTGCTCGCGCAGGTAGGCCAATGCGGTGTCGACCGCGGGGCTGGTCTCAGTCGATGTCATGGTCCGATGGTATCCGCGCAGCCTCAGCCGAGGACGCCGAAGACGAAGAGCAGGAACAGGGTCAGGGCCGCGGCCGGGATGAAGGCCGCAACTTTCAGGAGGGTGGGCCAGTGCCCTCCGCCGAAGAACGCGTACAGCGGCACGGTCACCGGGAAGATGAGGATGCCTGCCGACCAGCGGATCTTCGCGCCTGCGCTCAGATCGCTTCGATCCTGGATATCGAGCCAGTAGGCCACGATCATCACGAACCCGCCGACCACGGCGAAGACCATCAGGGCCCAGATGAACGGGAGCACGCGCGGATCCTAGTCGGAGGCCGGCTCGGCGACCTCGGCCATGTGCTTCCGCCACCGCGCGCGCTCCCCAGGACCATTGAACAGGTCGGTCAGGAACACGCTCCCGGGGCGGCGCTGCGGATAGACCGGTTCTCGCTCAGGCAGCAGCGCCGCCATCCCGGCCCGGACCTGTTCGGCGATCTCCGCACGCGCCTCGCGGCTGCTACCGCGCGAGACCGCGATCGGCTCACCGAATCGGATTGTGATCTCCTTTCGGAGCCAGAGCGTGGAACTGCCCACGATGACGCCGGGTAGCACGGGAACACCCGACAGCGCCGCGAAGACCGTCGCGCCGTCCTGCAGTGGCAGGAGCTCGGACTCGCGGAAGCCCAGCGTTCCCTCGGCCGCGATCGCCAGCACGCCACCGGAGTCGAAGACCCGCTGGACGGCTCGGACCGATGAGCCCAGGTTCGTCTTCGACGGATTGAACGGGATCATGCCGCCAAAGAAGCCCATGACCCGGTTCCGGAAGCCCTTGGAGAAGTTCACCTCCTTGGGGCCGAACCAGGTGATCCGCGGGCGGAGCGGGCTGATCGCCAGGACGAGCAGGGGGTCCCAGCCCGAGTGATGGTTGATGCTGAGCTGGAAGGGTGCCGCTGGCCATCGCCCGAGGCCCTCTGCTCGGACCCGGAACAGTGAACGGACCAGGATCCGGACCAGGATCCACTCGAGCCGATACCGCCACGTGACGGTCACGCCGAGGAGATGGGCGCCGATCTCCCGCCCGCCGGCTGCCCCCCGATCCGTCACGCGGCGACTGGCTCCGTCAGTTCGCGACGCTGCGCGTTGACCTGGGTGAGCGCCAGGGCGGAAAGGGCCAGGAAGCCAAGGGCCACCAGGATGGCGGCGACCGGGCCTGCTGCCCTGCCCATCGCATTCCCGACGGCGTCCATCGTGAGGCCGCCCACGATCAAGAACACCGGTGTGGCCAGAGCTGTTCCAACGTTCAGGATGCCCATGTAGCGGGCCGACGTGTGCTTGGGGATGACATCGGTCATCAAGGCCCAGTCCACGGACAGGAAGGCGCCGATGCCGATGCCGGCCGGCACGAATATCACGACCGCCGCCGCGGGACTCGGAGCGAGCGTCCAGCCCACCAGGCCAACGGCGGTGAGTCCCATGCCGCCATAGATGACTGCTTTGCGTCCGAATCGGTCGGAGAGCCGCGCGCCCGGGATTGACGCGAGCGCGGACATGCCCGCCACGATCACCGTGGCGAAGAAGACGAACTGGGTCGCTTCCTCCCTGGGCAGGCCTTGCGTCCGCTGGAAGTAGTACAGACCTAGCGAGGTCGCCGCCGCGGCGGCGCCCAGGAACAGGAGGCGCACGGCAAGCAGCCAAAGGACGCTCTTCTCGCGCAGGATGTCCGTGCCCCATGCCGACAGCGCCACTTTTGGCCAGGACATCGTCCGCTTCGGTCCGGTTGGCCCTTCGTGGACTCGGGTGACGACGATGAGCATGGCCACGATCTCCACAAGGCCGAGGGCCATCGTGGCGGCGAACAGTGAACCGCCGGTCCGCAGTCCGAACATCGCAATCCCCGACCCGACGATCGAGCCGGTGACGATCATCAGACCCATCAGCCCACTGGCCATGCCCACCTGTCGGGCGGGGACGAGGTCCGGGACATACCCCTGGAATGGTCCCTGCGCGAAGTTCGAGGAGACCTGGATGAGAAAGAAGAACGCGACCAGCGCGACAAAGGTGTCCGAGGTCGCGATGCCGTACAGGAACAGCATGTCCAGCAGGCCGCCGATGAAGATGTACGGCTTTCGGCGCCCCCAGCGGGTGATCGTGTAGTCGCTGATGACCCCGACCGTGGGCTGAACGACGATCGACGCGATCACCGCGACCGCGTTCACGATGGCGAGGCCGGCCCCCGACTGACGCTCGCCCACGAAGTCTTCGACCATGGCCGGCACGATCTGGCTTCCGAGGCCGAACTGGATGGTCAGGATCCCGAGCCAGTACACCGACAGGGTCGCCAGCGTTCGCAGGGGAAGGGCCGCTCGGTCGCCGCTGATGGCGGCTCTCCTCTAGGGCGTGACCTCGAACGATACGCGCAGGCCTGATGGTTGGGAAGGTCGTTCCGTCGGATCGAAACAGCCGGCGGGTAGAATCCGCGCGCATGTTCATCGATCCGGTCGCCTTCCGCATCGGTCCCATCGCCATCCACTGGTACGGAATCATCTTTGCCGTCGCCGCGATTGCGGCCGCGTGGCTGGCCAGCCGCGAGGCAAAGCGGCGCGGGATGGACACCGAGCGGGTGTGGTCCATGCTCCTCGTGGCCGCCATCGGCGGGATCATCGGGGCGCGGCTGTATCACGTCATCCACGAATGGGACCTGATCTACCGCGACAACCCGGCCCTGATCCTCCAGGTCTGGAACGGCGGGCTGGGCATCCCCGGCGGCGTCGCCGGCGGCATGATCGCGCTCGCGATCTACACCCGGGTCAACCACCTTCCCTTCCTGCGATGGATCGATGTCGGTGCGCCGGCCCTGCTCCTGGCCCAGGCCATCGGTCGCTTTGGCAACTTCGTCAACCAGGAGCTGTACGGACCGCCAACGGACCTGCCGTGGGGCATCCCGATTGATGCCGAGCACCGGGTCCCACCCTGGAACA
>DASYGU010000050.1:0-10138 GCA_035999355.1 Candidatus Limnocylindria bacterium
CGGACTTTCCTCGAACGCCGCCTTTCGGCGATCGCGTCCGCGGCCGTCTGGCCGCCTCCAGGGAGCGCGAGTCTAGACCGATCCCGGTCGGTCGTCGATGGCGACGTTGCTCAGCCGATCGGCGTCCTTGTTTCGCTCGCGTGGGACGTGGCCGACCGTGTAGGCGCCAAAGCCGTTCAGGAGGGTCATCACCCGGGCATGGATGGGCTTGAGATCCGGATGCTTGACCCGGTAGCGACCCGAGATCTGGCGGGCAACGAGCTCCGAATCGGTCCGCAGGTCGACCGCATCCGCGTCGAGCTCTCGCGCCCGGATGAGCGCCAGCTCGACCGCCGTCCACTCCGCGTAGTTGTTCGTCCGCTCTCCGAGGAACTCGGCGATCTCGGCCACCGTCTCCCGCGTCTCCGCGTCCTGGAGCAGGGCCCCCGCGCCTGCCGGTCCGGGGTTGCCGCGTGCGGCGCCATCGGTGTGGATCAGCAGGCGGGTCAAGCGGGCCGGTCCTCGATGGCCTGGGTCACCTCCAGGATCGCGCGCGTGACGTTGATCCCCCGCGGGCATGCCTCGACGCAGTTGAACACCGTGCGGCAGCGCCAGACCCCATCCGCATCGGCCATCAGCTCGAGGCGCTCCTCGTGGGCGGTGTCGCGGCTGTCGAAAATGAACCGATGGGCGTTCACGATGGCCGCCGGGCCCACGTACGCCGGATTCGTCCAGAACACCGGGCACGCCGTGGTGCAGGCGGCGCACAGGATGCAGCGGCTGGTGTCCTCGTACTTCGCCCGGTCGAAGGGCGACTGTCGCCGCTCCAGGCCGTCCTCGGGCACCTCGTCGTTCACGAGATACGGCATCGCGCTCCGGTACTTGGCCCAGAACTCTTCCTGGTCGACGAGGAGGTCCTTGACCACCGGCAGGCCGCGCATCGGCTCGACCGAAATGGTCTCGCCGGCGTCGCGAACGAGCGTCGCGCAGGCCAGCCGGTTGCGGCCGTTGATGAGCATGGCATCGGACCCGCACACGCCGTGAGCGCAGGAGCGGCGGAAGGTGAGTGTCCCGTCCTGGTACCACTTCACCTGGTGCAGAAGGTCGAGCACCCGGTCGGTCGGATCGGCCTCGAGGTCGTACGACTCCCAGTGCGACGCCTCGTCGGCCTCCGGGTTGAAGCGGCGGATCCGCAGCTCGACCTGCACCGGTCAGTACACCCGCGGTGCCGGCTGGAACTCGGTCACCGTCACCGGCTTGTAGGTCAGGGCCACGGTGCCCTTGCCATCGCGTGTGGCGAAGGTGTGGCGCATCCAGTGGTCGTCGTCGCGGTCCGGGAAGTCTTCCCGCGCATGGCCACCGCGGCTCTCGGTCCGGGCCGCGGCCGAGGTCACCATCGCCTCGGCGCAGTCGAGCAGATAGCCGAGCTCGAGGGCATCGGTCAGGTCGGTGTTGTACCGGCTGCCGTGGTCGTCGAGCCGGAGGCGCTGGGCTCGCTCGCGGAGGGAGGCCACGGCCGTGGCGGCCGATGCCAGGCCAGCCGCCGATCGGTACACGCCGCAGTCGCGGAACATCATCTCGCGGAGTTCGGTCCGGATGGTTGCCGGCCGCTCGCCGCTGGTGCTGCCCAGGAGGTCCGCCAGCCGGCCCGCGGCGCGCGCTTCGGCCTCCAGGTCACGGGTCGGGGTCGCGGCATCGCGGACCTGGGCGGTCATGGCCATCCCGGCCCGGCGACCGAAGACGAGAATGTCGAGCAGCGAGTTCGTCCCCAGCCGGTTCGCGCCATGGACGCTGACGCAGGCGCATTCGCCCGCGGCGTAGAAGCCCTCCACCACCCGACCGGCGACGTCGGCCAGCACCCGGCCATCCACGTCGGTCGGGATGCCGCCCATGGCGTAGTGGGCCGTGGGCTGGATGGGCACCAGGTCGGTCAGCGGCTCGAGGCCGAAGTAGGTCCGGATGAAGCCGGCCATGTCCGGCAGCTTGTGGTCCAGGATCTCGGCGCCGAGATGACGGACGTCGAGATGGACGAAGTCCTGGCCGTTCACCCCGCGCCCGGCAGCCACCTCCTGGTAGATGGACCGGCTGACCACGTCCCGGCTGGCGAGGTCCTTCATCGTCGGTGCGTAGCGCTCCATGAACCGTTCGCCCTCGCCGTTGAGGAGAATGCCCCCTTCGCCGCGCATCGCCTCCGACAGGAGGAAGCCGAGCTTGTACATGCCGGTCGGGTGGAACTGGAAGAACTCCATATCCTCCAGGCCGAGGCCGCGTCGGTAGGCAATCGCCACCCCATCGCCGGTCAGGGTGTGGGCATTTGAGGTGACCTTGTAGACCATCCCGAATCCGCCGGTCGCGAACAGAACGGCGGGAGCAAGGAACACGGTCAGCTCGCCGCTCGAGAGCTGCAGCGCCAGCACCCCGCTCACCCGACCCGCGGGTCCGTCGGGCATGAGCAGGTCCAGGACCTGGTACTCATCGAAGAACGCGACCTCGTGGCGGATGCACTGCTGGTACAGGGTCTGGAGGATGGCGTGGCCGGTGCGGTCGGCGGAGTAGCACGACCGGCGAACCGGTGCCTCACCGTGGTTCCGAGAGTGCCCCCCGAACCGACGCTGGTCGATCAGGCCGTCGGGCGTGCGGTCGAACGGCAGGCCCAGGTGCTCGAGGTCGCGGATGGTCTGGACCGCGTCGCGGCACATGACCTCCGCCGCGTCCTGATCGACGAGGTAGTCCCCGCCCTTGACCGTGTCCCACCAGTGCCACTCCCAGTGGTCCTCCTCGGTGTTGCCCAGTGCGGCGCAGACCCCGCCCTGGGCGGCACCGGTGTGGGAGCGAGTCGGGTACAGCTTGGAAACGACGCCGATCCGCGCCGCTTCCCCGAGGCCGCGCTTCAGCTCGAGGGCGGCATACAGGCCCGCTCCCCCGGCACCGACCACGATCGCGTCCAGGACGTGGATGCGCGGCGCCGCGGACGGGCCGCGGCCGACCATGGGGACAGTCACGCCGGGCAGCTCATGAGAAGGGCCCGACCGGCGGCGCGGTTTCCGGGTTGAAGAACACGACGACCATCAGGCCCAGGACCAGCCAGGCGAACGCCAGCAGGGCGAGGCCACCGACCAGCACGGCCCGGATCCCTCCGCGCGGAACGAGGTCGCTGATCACAACCCGGGCGCCGTTCACGCCATGGATGAGGGCGAGCACGAGCAGCAGCGCGTCGTAGATCCGCCAGAAGGGAGTCCCCCACCGGCTGGTCACGAACGCCCAGCTGATCTCCTGGCCCGAGAGCTGGACCAGCACATGCATGATGAACATGTGGCCCAGGGCAAGGATCACCAGGGCCAGCCCGCTCAGCCGCATGAACCACCACCAGAACCGCTCGCGCCCAGAGCCGGCCGGCGGTCGCGCGCGGCGCGCCGGCGGGTTTCCGAGCCAGACGGTCCGACCCACGCTCATCGGATCACCACGGCGCGAAGGGGGCGAACATGATCAGGGACATGGGCACCATGGCCACCACCGTGGCGATGATCACGCCATAGGTCAGCGGCCGATACCACGCCGTCGCAGCCGGCACGAAGTCGATGAGGATGATCTTCAGCCCGTTCAGGGAGTGGTACACGAGCGCGGCCATGAGCAGGATCTCGGCGGCGCGGATGACCGGGTTCCGGAACAAGCCGATGGTGGTGTTGTAGACGTCCGGCCCGAGGACCACGGTCGAGGTCTCGACGATGTGCATGAAGAGGTAGAGCAGGACGCCGAGACCCGACAGCCGATGGCCGAACCAGGCGAGCTGCGACCAGCTGACCCGGTAGCCGACCACCCGGGCCTGCGCCTGGGCCAGCCACGAACCGACGGTCATGCGGCCGCCCCTCGGAGCGCACGGACCCGCCCGGCCACGGCCTTCCCATAGGCCCGCGTCCCGGTCCTGCCGCCGAGGTCGGCAGTCACCTTCGATCCCTCGCCGATGATCTCGCGGACGGCCTGCTCCACCGCGACGCCGGCATCGGTCTCGCCGATGTGGCGCAGGAGGAGGGCTCCGGACAGGATCAGGGCGGTGGGGTTCGCGCGGTCCTGGCCGGCGTACTTGGGGGCGGAGCCGTGGACGGCCTCGAAGACCGCCGCGTCCTCCCCGATGTTCGCTCCCGGGGCGATCCCGAGCCCGCCGACCAGCCCGGCGGCGAGGTCGCTGATGATGTCCCCGTACAGGTTCGGAGCCACCAGCACGTCATACGTTTCCGGCTTCTGGACGAGCTGCATGCACATGTTGTCCACGATCCGGTCCTGGAACCCGATCCGACCCTCGTACTCGGCCGCGACCGTGCGGCAGCACTCCAGGAACAGCCCGTCGGTCAGCTTCATGATGTTGGCCTTGTGGACGGCGGTCACCATCTCGCGTCCGTTGGCCACCGCATACTCGAACGCGTAGCGGGCGATCCGGACCGATGCCTTCCGGGTGATGATCTTGATGCTCTCCGCCTCGTCCTCGCTGATCGAACGCTCGAAGCCCGCGTACAGGTCTTCGGTGTTCTCCCGGACGATGACGAGGTCCACATTCTCGTACCGCGACTCGATGCCGCGGATGCTTCGGGCGGGCCGGACGCTTGCGTACAGGGTCAGCGCCTGGCGGAGCGCGACGTTCACGCTCCGGAACCCGGTACCCACCGGGGTCGTGATCGGCCCCTTGAGCGCGACCCTCGTCCGGCGAATGCTCTCGACGACTCGGTCTGGGAGCGGGTTGCCCTCGCTGGTGAGTGTCGCCTCGCCGGCTGTCTGCTCGTCCCAGCGGAAGTCCAGTCCGGTTGCCTCGAGCACCTCGCACGTGGCAGCCGCTATCTCGGGGCCAATCCCGTCACCGGGGATCAGGGTCACCTCATAGGTCACGACCCAAGTGTAGGCAGCCGCGACCGCAGCCGGTGGCCGGTCGACAGCGGGGCTGGTCGGGTACGCTCGGGGCGTGAAGCTCCAGGAGTTCCGCAGCAAGGAAATCCTCGCCCGCCACGGGATTCCGACCCTCCCCGGCGAGGTGACGACTACCCCGGCGGGCGCCCGGACGATCGCCGAGCGGCTCGCCGTGCCGGTCGTGGTCAAGGCCCAGGTCCTGGCTGGCGGCCGAGGCAAGGCAGGTGGTGTGAAGCTGGCGGCCACGCCCGACGAGGCGGAGGCCCGGGCGACCGACATCCTGGGGCTGACCATCGCCGGGGGGCCGGTGCGGACCGTGCTCGTCACGCCGGCCGTCGACATCGGACACGAGTACTACCTGTCGGCGGTGCTCGATCGTGGCGCGAAGGCGGTGACCATCATCGCCAGCGCGGAGGGTGGAATCGAGATCGAGGAGGTCGCCCACAGCCAGCCGGACGCCGTCCTCCGCCACTCCCTCGACCCGCTGGCCGGGCTCCAGCCCGCAGATGTCGAGACCGTGACCGCGTTCATGGGAATCCCGGAGGTCCATCGGTCCACCTTCGGCTCCATCCTCGAGGGCCTGGTCGCCGCGTTCTTCGGCTCGGATGCCGAGCTGGCCGAGGTCAACCCGCTGGCGGTGACCGGTGACGGCCGGCTGCTCGCTCTCGACGCCAAGATCGTGGTCGACGACTCCGCGCTGCCCCGACACCCGGACATCGAGGCCATGCGCGATCTGTCCGAGGAGGAGCCGGCCGAGATCGAGGCGCGCGAGGCGGGTATCAGCTACATCAAGCTGGACGGGACGATCGGCTGCATGGTGAACGGCGCCGGGCTGGCGATGACGACGATGGATCTCGTCAAGCTGGCCGGCGGAGAGCCGGCGAACTTTCTTGACATCGGTGGCGGCGCCCGCCACGAGCGCGTCGCGGCCGCCTTCGGCATCATCCTGGCCGATCCGAACGTTCGCGCCGTGCTGATCAACATCTTCGGCGGGATCACCCGCGGCGACGAGGTGGCCCACGGCATCGTCGAGGCCCGGGCCGGACTGGACCGCGAGGTCCCGATGGTCGTCCGGATCGTGGGCACCAACGCCGATGAGGCGGCCCTCATCCTCGAGCAGGCAAACCTCCAGATCGCGTACAGCCTGGACGAGGCCGCCGAGCTGGCGGTGGCGGCGGCCGGGGCCGGTGGCTCCCGGTGAGCATCCTCGTCAACCAGGAAACGCGGCTCCTCATCCAGGGCATCACCGGCCGCGAGGGCCAGTTCCATGGCCAGGCCATGCTCGACTACGGGACGCCGGTGGTTTCGGGTGTCACGCCGGGGAAGGGCGGGCAACGGACGTTCAACAACCGGGTACCTGTGTTCAACACGGTCGAGGAGGCGATCCGCGAGACCGGGGCCAACACGAGCGTCATCTACGTCCCGGCGGCCTTCGCCCCCGACGCGATGCTCGAGGCGGCGGCGGCCGGTATCGGCCTCATCTTCTGCATCACCGAGGGCATCCCGGCCCTGGACATGCTGCGCGTCTACCACACCCTCCGCCAGCAGGGCGTCCGGCTGATCGGGCCCAACTGTCCCGGTGCCACGTCCGTCGGCCAGGCCAAGGTCGGGATCATCCCGGGCAACATCCACCGGCGCGGCACGGTCGGTGTGGTCAGCCGCTCGGGAACGCTGACCTACGAGGTGGTCCAGGCCCTGACCGATGAGGGACTTGGCCAGTCGACCTGCGTCGGCATCGGCGGTGATCCGATCATCGGCTCCAACTTCATCGAGATCCTCGACCTGTTCGAGGCTGACCCGGAGACCGACGCGGTCGTGCTCATCGGAGAGATCGGTGGCGACGAGGAGGAGCGGGCCGCGGCGCACATCGCGGAGCACCTGTCCAAGCCGGTGACCGCGTTCATCGCCGGACGCACGGCCCCACCGGGCCGCCGGATGGGCCACGCGGGCGCGATCATCTCCGGCGGAGCCGGCACGGCCGAGTCGAAGCGAGAGGCGCTTCGGAAGGCGGGCGTCCGGGTCGCGGATTCGCCGCTCCAGATTCCGGCGCTGCTCCGCGGGCCGGTCGGCTAGCCGTCTTCGGGCGGACCGCCCGTCTGGAGCAGCTCCCAGAGCACGCCGTTCAGCGTCCGCGGATGGACGAACGCGACCGGGCCTTCGGCCCCTGGTCGGGGCGCGTGGTCGATGAGCTCCGCACCGGCCGCCTCGAGGCGATCCAGTTCCGCGGTGAGATCGGAGGTCCCGAAGCAGACGTGGTGCAGGCCCTCCCCGCGGCTCGCGAGGAAGCGGGCGACACCGCTCTCGGCGTCGAGGGGCTGGATGAGCTCGATCCTGGCGGATGGCGGCGGACCGGTGGGCAGGAAGCAGATCCGAACGGCCTGGGCGGTCACGACCTGCACCCCGTCCGGCGCGACCATCCCGAACAGCGCCTGGTAGCGCGGCAGCGACTCGTCGATGTCGCGGACCACGATCGCGACGTGGTCCAGCGGACCGAGCCCGGTTGGGACCACCCGCTCGTCGCTCACGGCCGGTGCTCGCCCCACGCCGCGCGCAGCCCGTCGGCGATCTCGCCCAGGGTCACGTCCGCCTCCACGCAGGCCCGGATTCGGGGCATGAGGTTCTCCGTCCCGCGCGCCGCGGAGCCGAGCGCGGCGAGCGCGTCGGCAGCGGTGGCCGGGTCCCGGGCCGCGCGCACGGCCGCCGTGCGCTGGGCCTGGAGCTGCTCGGCGGCGGGATCGATGAACTGCGGCTGGGGTCGGACGCCAGCGTCCCCGTCCTCATCGGCATCGGTAAACGCGTTCACGCCCACCACCACGGCCTCGCCGGATTCGAAGGCCTGCTGATCGGCGTACGCCGCGTCCGCGATCGCGTTCGCCTGGTATCCCGACTCGAGGGCAACCAGCGGCCCGCCCAGCTCGTCCAGCCGGGCCAGCTCGGCCGTCGCTCGCTCGTCGAGCGCATCGGTCAGGGCCTCGACGTACCACGAGCCTCCCAGCGGGTCGATGGGCGCGGTGAGCCCGCTCTCGTGGGCCAGCACCTGCTGGGTGCGGAGGGCCAGCCGGGCAGCCTCGGGGCTGGGCAGGCCCAGCGCCTCGTCCAGGGCGTTGGTATGGAGTGACTGCGCGCCGCCCAGGACCGCCGCCAGCGCCTGGACCGTGGTCCGCACCGTGTTCGTCTCCGGCTGCTGCGCGGTCAGAGTGGACCCCGCCGTCTGGACGTGGAAGCGGAGGGTCATGCTCCGCGGGTCGGTGGCGCCGTAGCGTTCGCGTGCGACGCGCGCCCAGATGCGCCGTGCGGCGCGGAACTTGGCCACTTCCTCGAACAGGTCGTTGAACGAGGCAAAGAAGAAGGACAGGCGCGGGGCGAAGTCGTCGAAGGAGAGGCCTCGGGCAATGGCGGCATCGGCGTAGGTGATCGCGTTGCCGAAGGTGAATGCCAGCTCCTGGACCGCGGTCGCCCCGGCCTCACGCATGTGGTAGCCGCTGATGCTGATCGGGTTGAAGTGGGGCAGCTCGGCCCGGCAATAGGCGATCAGGTCGGTGGCCAGCCGCAGCGACGGCTCCGGCGGGAAGATGTACGTCCCGCGCGCGACGTACTCCTTGAGGATGTCGTTCTGGACCGTTCCGCGCAGGCGTCCGGGCTCGATCCCCTGCCGTCGCCCGACCGCCTCGTACAGGGCCAGCAGGATGGCGGCCGTGGCGTTGATCGTCATCGAGGTGCTGACCGTGCCCAGGTCGATGCCGTCGAGCAGCCGCTCCATGTCGTGGACCGAGTCAATGGGCACACCGACCCGGCCCACCTCGCCGGCCACCCGCGGGTCGTCGCTGTCGTAGCCCATCTGGGTCGGCAGGTCGAATGCCACCGAGAGGCCGGTCTGCCCTCCGGCAAGGAGGTCGCGGTACCGGCGGTTCGACTCCTCGGCCGAGGTGAAGCCGGCGTACTGGCGCATCGTCCACGGCCGTCCGCGGTAGCCCGAGGCATGGATGCCACGGGTGTAGGGATAGGCACCAGGCTCGCCGAGCCGATCCTCGAGCCCGCCGGCGACATCGCCGGACCGATAGACGTCGCCGATGGAGATGCCCGAGGTGGTTCGATCGTGCCGCGGCGTGCGGCCCGCGGGGTCTCCCGGATCGTCGCCCCTGGTCACGCCGCCGATTCTACGGTTCGGGATCGACCAGCTGGACGAGCGAGGCGCCGGCGGCCAGTGTCTGACCGGCGGCCACCGCAATGGACGCCACGCGCCCGGCTCGTGGCGCGCGGATCTCGTTCTGCATCTTCATGGCCTCGATCGTGACCAGCGGGTCGCCGGCATCGACCACCTGCCCGACCTCGACCAGGACGTGGAGGACGAGCCCGGGAAGCGTGGCCCGCACCTCCATCGGCCCGCGCTGCGCACCGGCCTGCTGTTGCGCGGAGGCGATGAGCTGGTCCCGGCGGGAATGGACGCTGACCGCAATCCGCCGGCCGCGGATGGTGACCACCCATTCGGTCGGTCCCCCGTCGACCACCACGAGGGCTGGGCGCGGTCCGTGGTGCACGAAGCCCAGCCCACGGTCGCGATCCACCCAGCTGAGTGGTACCGCCTGTGCGGGGGTCGTGGCGCTGCCCTCGACGAGGATCTCGCCCGCCTGCGGATCGTCGGTCACGGCTCGACCGCCTCCGTCCTCGCCAGCCGGCTCCATGCGCGCTCACCGTCGGCGGCCCAACCCTCGGGTGCCTCGTCGGGCGGCAACGGGTCTCGCCTTCGGTGCCCGCCGCCGAGGCGGGTCGCGGTCACCACGGCGGCCGCCAGCGTCGCGTCATCGGCGGTCAGCGACGGACCTCCCGCCCAGGCATCGGTCACGAAGTCGGTGTCGTACCCACCCTCAGTGAACGTGGGCTGGTCCACGAGCCACCGATGGAAGCCGAGCGTGGTCGCCATCCCGCCGATGCCGGTCTCGTCCAGGGCGCGGCGGAGTCGGGCCACGCTCGCATCGCGGTCCGCCGCGTGGACCATGATCTTGGCCAGGAGCGGGTCGTAGGCGGTGGGAAGCTCGTAGCCAGCCTCCACCCCGGCGTCCACCCGCACGCCTGGCCCGTCGGGCATGCGCCATGCGCCGATCCGGCCCGCGGTTGGACCGAACCCGTTCCACGGATCCTCGGCGTAGACGCGGACCTCGATAGCATGGCCGCGAAGGCCCGGATCCATGATCTCCGGCGGGAGGACCTCCCCGGCCGCGATGCGGAGCTGGCAGGCCACGAGGTCCAGTCCGGTGACCAGCTC
>DASYGU010000063.1:0-2199 GCA_035999355.1 Candidatus Limnocylindria bacterium
GTGCCGGACCAGGATCCTCGCGAGATCGAGCAGATGATGATCGACCACCTGCGGACGATCGCCCCGCCGACGGTCACGGTCACCGTCCGGAGCCTCTCGAACGGCGCGCCGGCCATCACCCCGCTCGACCACCCGGCCGTCAGCGCCGCGTCACGGGCCTCGGAGAAGGCGTTCGGCAAAGCGCCGATCTTCCATCGGTCCGGCGGCAGCATTCCGTACCTGCCCGCCCTCGAGCGGCACACCGGCATCAAGAGCGTAATGCTGGGCTGGTCGTCACCGAACGGGAACTTCCACGCCCCCAACGAGTGGATGCCGATGGCGAACTACCGTGGCGGCCTCGACTGCATCGTCTACCTGTGGGACGAGATCGGGAAGATGACCGCTGCCGAGATGCGCGGCGACTGACCGGAGATTCTGCTGGGCATTTCCGCACCCGAGGCTTAGGGTGTTTTGATGAACGAGCCGCCCAACTCGCCCCCGAAGCCGTCTGAGGCCGAGCCAGAACCCGACGCCGATCCCACGGAGTCCGCGCCGGCCGCCCCGGATCAGGTGAGCGGAGAAGAGGGCGCTCCGCCAGCGACGACCGAGGCTGAATCGGTGCCGCATACGGCTGAACCCGTGCCGCCGCCGTTGGCGCCGCCACTGGTCGAGGCGGCCCCCACGGGTCCCGTGTTCGGCGGATTCTGGATCCGGTTCGCCGCGTACATCATCGACGGCCTGATCCTGGGACTCATATCGATCGTGATCGACGTGGTGCTCTTCAACCTCATTTCCTCCGCGAGCACCCTCCAGTCCGTTGGATCCGTGATCGGACTCGTGATCGGGTTCCTGTACTTCGCGTGGTCCTGGGTTCGAACTGGTAGCACGCCGGGGATGAGCCTGCTTGGCCTTCAGGTGGTTCGCGACGCCGACGGCGGCCCGATCACCTGGGGGAAGGCATTCATCCGGTATGTCGGCATCATCATCTCGACCCTTGTCCTGTTCATCGGTCTGATCTGGGTCGCGTTCGACAAGCGCAAGCGGGGATGGCACGACCTCATGGCCGGGACCGTCGTGATCCGCAAGCCCGAGGTGCCGATCACCGGCGGCCGCAAAGTGCTCATGATCGGGGCCATCGGTTGCGGCTGCCTGCTGCCGATCCTGGCCATCATCGGCATCGTGGGCCTCATCTTCATGGGGCCGATCGTGCAGGACATCTTTAACCGCGTTGGCGATGACCTTGCCCGCGCGTCCAGCGGGGAGATCGTCGAGCCGGTCCCGATCAGCTTCGAGTCGCTCCGGGTGGGCGACTGCTTCAACATCGTCAATCCGGACGACCCAGCCACGGTCGGGCTGCAGGCGGTCCCGTGCGCCGACGAGCACGTGTTCGAGGTGTTCTTCGCCGAGGACATGCCAGCCGGCGCGTATCCGGGCGAAGAGGCCGTGACCACGTTCGCGAACGACAACTGTCTCCCGGCCTTCGAGGAGTACGTCGGCGTGTCCTTCGACGAGTCTGTCTGGTACGCCTCGCCGCTCGGGCCGACCGAGGTGGACTGGGATGACGGCATTCAGCGGGTCACGTGCCAGCTCCACAACCAGGAGGGGACGCCGGTCACCGGCTCCGCTCGCGGCTCGGCCGAGTAGCCCTGTGCGAGTGGTCTAGGCCACCACCCGGAGGTCGCGGCTCGAGCGGTTGAGGCGATCGCCGCCGTCCGCGGTGCAGACCACGATGTCCTCGATCCGGGCGCCCCAGCGGTCTGAGACGTAGATCCCGGGCTCGATGCTGAACGCGTCCCCCTCGCGGAGCGGCTCGGGGTTCGACTCGACCAGGTATGGCTCCTCGTGGGTCTCGAGACCGATCCCGTGACCGGTCCGGTGGTTGAACAGCGGCCCGTAGCCGGCGTCGGTGATGATCTCGCGCGCAACGCGGTCCAGGTCGCGAGCGGCGATCCCCGGCCGCACCGCGTCGCAGGCGGCGGCCTGGGCCTCCTGCAGGACAGCAAACAGGTCCTGGAACTCCTCCGGCGGCACCCCAACGAACGCGGTCCGGGTCGTGTCGCTCGAATAGCCGTTGGCCGTCCCGCCGATGTCCAGCACGATGGCGTCGCCCTCGGTGATGATCCGCTCGCCCGGCGTGTGATGCGGGCTGGCGGCGTTGGGTCCGGACGCGACGATCGCCCAGTCCGCGGTGTCATGACCGGCTGATCGGAGCAGCTCGCG
>DASYGU010000084.1:0-3354 GCA_035999355.1 Candidatus Limnocylindria bacterium
CCCAGGAAGGGTTCGTGCGCGCGTGGCGCGCCCTGCCCAGCTTCCGGAGCGGGGCCGAGCCGCGGCCGTGGATGCTCCGGATCGTGGCCAATGCCGCGCGAAACCGACGGCGTGGCTCGTCCCGGCGGTCGGCCCTCGGCCTCCGCCTGGCGGAGGACCCCCTGTCGGACGGTGCAGCCCCATCGCCCGAGGGGGCGGTCCTCGCCGCTGAGCGTCGCGAGGCGCTGCTGGCGGCCCTCGACCGCCTGTCCGCCGACGACCGGCTGGTCATCGGACTGCGCTGGTTCGTGGAGCTGGACGAGGCCACCATGGCTGCCGCCCTCGACGTTCCCCGCGGGACGGTGAAATCCCGCCTGTCGCGGGCCATGCAGCGGTTGCGGGCGGAGGTGGGGACCGATGTCTGACCGATTCGACCTCGACCAGGCCCTCGACGCCGCTCTCACCGACCTGTCGACCGCGATCGGCTTCCCGCCAACGCCGGCCATGGCGTCCGCTGTGGCCAACGAGGTTCGGAGTATCGCCCGCGATCAGGCGCCGCGATGGCGACCCACGAGCCTTCCGTACCGCCGCGCGATGCTCCTGGCCACCGCGGCCGTCCTGATCCTGGTTGGTGCAGTTGGTGCCATCGGAATCGGGATCGGCGCGATCCAGATCCGATTCGCCGATGGCAGTCCGCTGCCGACGCCACTCGCGTCGGTGCCCAACCGCGGCTTCGGCCAGCCGGCGACCCTGGCCGACGCCCAGGACGCCGTCCCGTTCGACGTGCGCGTCTCCGCTGACCCGGCTCTCGGCGAGCCGGATGCGGTGTACCTGGCCGCCGTCCCGGAGGGTGGGACCGTGACCCTGGCCTGGGGCGAACGGCCCGGCTACCCGGTCGATGCGCGCGGGGTCGGCCTGGTCGTGACCGAGTTCGCGGCGGATATCGGTCCGGATACCTTCGAGAAGATGATCCTGGAGGGCACGAGCGTCGAGCCGGTCACCGTCAACGGACGACCGGGGTGGTGGATCGAGGGTGGCGTCCACGCCTTCTTCTACCGCGACGCGAGCGGCCGGATGGTGGACACCACGCTCCGCCTAGTGAGCTCCGCCCTCATCTGGGAGGAGGATGGGCTCGCGCTCCGTGTGGAAGGGGCCCCGGACCTGGCTGCCGCCATGCGCGCGGCCGCGTCGCTGGAGTAGACTCTCGCCCGGCCGTGGCCCCGATCGGGCGCGGTCGTCTCTTCTGTCCACCCGCGCTCTGGGTCCTGCCCCGCCATGAAGATCGCCGTCCCGCGCGAGACCGCCGAAGGCGAAGCGCGTGCCGCCCTCACGCCGCAGATCGCCGGCCAGCTCGTGGCGTCCGGCAACGAGGTGCTGGTCCAGTCCGGGGCCGGCGACGCCGCACACTTCGGCGACGCAGCCTACGCCGACGCGGGCGCCACCATCGTGCCCGACGTGGCCGCCCTCTACGGGCAGGCGGACCTCGTGCTCCGAGTTGGCCGCCCGACCAACGAGGAGATCGACATGCTCCGGCCGGACGCAGTCCTGATCGGGACGCTGGGAACGCTTTCCAATCCTGCACTGGCCGAGCGGCTCGCCGAGCGCGGCATCACGGCGATCAGCATGGACGCCATTCCGCGCATAACCCGCGCTCAGTCCATGGATTCGCTGTCCAGCCAGAGCACGGTCGGCGGCTACAAGGCGGTCCTGATCGCCGCGAACCGGCTGCCCAAGTTCTTCCCGCTGCTGACGACCGCGGCCGGGACGGTCCGTCCGGCCCGAGGACTGATCATGGGCGCCGGCGTTGCCGGACTGATGGCCATCGGTACAGCCCGCCGTCTGGGCGCGGTAGTCGAGGCTTTCGACGTCCGTCCCGTGGTCAAGGAGCAGGTCGAGAGCCTGGGCGCGACCTTCGTCGAGGTTCCGATGACCGACGAGGAGAAAGCCTCCGCCCAGACGACCGGCGGCTACGCCCGCGAGATGAACGAGGACTACCAACGGCGGCAGTCCGAGCTCATCGCGGAGCGCGTGCAGGCCGCCGACTTCGTGATCACCACCGCCCTGATCCCCGGCCGGCCGGCGCCGAAGCTGATCACCGCCGAGATGGTGCGGACCATGCAGCCGGGCAGCGTGATCGTGGACATGGCCGCCGAAGCCGGCGGCAACTGCGAGCTGACCGAGCCGGGTCGAGAGGTGGTCGTGGACGGGGTCACGATCATCGGCCTCACGAACCTGCCGGCCACCGTGCCCACCCACGCCAGCCAGATGTACGCCAAGAACGTTCAGACCCTCGTCGATCACCTCGTCCATGAGGGCAAATTGACCCTGGATCTCGAGGACGAGATCACCAAGGGGGCGACGATCACCCACGGCGGCAAGATCGTCCACGAAGCGACCGCAGCCGCGCTGGCCGCCCGGTCGGGAGACGCGAAGCCATGACCGAGGCCCTCGATCCCATCGCCCTGGTCGACGCGCTGTTCATCCTCGTGCTGGCCGCGTTCGTCGGCTACGAGATCGTGAGCAAGGTCCCGACCATGCTCCACACACCGCTCATGTCGGGCGCCAACGCGGTCCATGGCGTGATCGTGGTCGGCGCGATCATCGTGACCGCAACCGCCGAGTCGCCGCTCCAGCTGGGCCTCGGCCTTGTCGGGATCATCCTCGGTACGATCAATGTGGTCGGCGGTTTCGTTGTCACCGACCGGATGCTCGAGATGTTCCGCGGCCGGCGGGACGGCGGTCGCGGCGAAGACTCGTCGGGGGACAAGGCGTGACCCTGCTCGAGCTGGCGACCTACGCCGTCTACCTCGTCGCCTCGGTCAGCTTCATCCTGGCCCTGAAATTCCTTGCGTCGCCCCGCACCGCACGGACCGGGAACCTGCTGGGGGCGGGCGGCATGGCCCTCGTCGTGGCATGGACCATCGCCACCGAGCCCGGCCTGCTCGACAACCTGTGGGTGCTGGTCGTGGGTGGGTTGGTGGGCACCGTGATCGGCGTCATCGGCGCGCGCCGGGTGCCGATGACCGCAATGCCCCAGATGGTCGCCATCTTCAACGGCGCCGGCGGTGGCGCCGCTGCCGTGGTGGCCGTGTCGGAGTTTCTGACCGCCACCAGCGAGTCCGGCGGGGAGCTGCTGCCCACCATCCCGGTCATCGCCACCCTCCTGGGCGCGGTGATCGGCTCGCTGTCGCTGACCGGATCGGTCATTGCCTTTGGCAAGCTGCAGGGCTTCATCGCCGCCCGCCCGGTGACCTACCCGGGCTCCCGGTTCGTGGCCGCGGCCCTGCTGGCCGCGCTCCTGATCATGGCCGTGGCCCTGGCCTTCGTGACCAACGACGTCACCCTGTTCCTCGTCTTCGTGGCCCTGGCCCTGAT
>DASYGU010000091.1:0-10496 GCA_035999355.1 Candidatus Limnocylindria bacterium
CGAACTGACCCCGAGGAGGAGCATTCGCCCATGACCGCTGTCGCACAGACCCCGCCAAGCCCGAGTCCCTGGGCCATCACGACCCGGGTTATCGTGTACGCCGCCATCGGCGCGGCGCTGTACGCCATCTTCAACTGGATCGCCTTCGCGATCCAGATCCCGGGGACCGAGAACGTCAGCGTGCGGCCCCACTATGGCCTCTTGACCTTCTTCGGGTTCTCGTTTGGCCCGGTCGTCGGATTCCTGACGGGGTTCGTCGGGAACACGGTTGGAGACCAGCTGGCCTATGGCAGCGCGTTTGGCTCGTGGTGGTGGAGCGTCGCTAACGGTCTGGCGGGCCTGGTGGCGGGGCTCTTTCCGTTCGTACTCGCGAGCCGCATGACAAGCGTGGGCAGCAAGGCGGCATGGTCAGCAGTCGCCGGAGTAGTCGCTACCATCGTGGGGTTCTTGTTCATCTGGATCGAGCTGATCATTCAGCCTGAGCTCGGGTTCAACACGATCTTGACCGCGGAGTACATCCCAGTCATCGTCGGGAATTCGATCGCCGCCGCGATCATTACTCCGATCCTCGTCCTCGCCTGGGAGCCGATCTCGGAACAACTCGGCCGCTGATTTCGTCGGGACGCGGCCTGGTGGACCATGCGGGCCGCGTTCCGCTATCTCGGTCGGGGGTCGTTTCTGGCCCGCCGGGACCCCCGCGTTCTCATCCTCGTCGCGGTCCTGTTCGTCTTCGGTGCAAGCCAACTACGAGACATCCGGCAGCTCCTCCTCGTGTTCGCCCTCGCGCTCGGTTACTACTCGCTCGCTTCCATCCCGTGGGCATTGGTACGAGTTCAATGGATCTACTTGCTCGTCGTTGTCTCAATGTTCGCTGCGTTCAACGCGATCCTGACAGGCGGTCAGGCCGGTTCGTTCGAGGGCACCGACCCCCACGTCCTGGTCGAGCTCCCATTCGGATTGGTACTTACCGCTGAGGGGGTAAGCCTCGCGCTCACTCAGGTGGTTCGCTACCTATCTTTCGCGGCGGTCGGGTTCCCGGTGGCATATGCGATTGCGCCAGGCGATTTCGGTGTCGCCCTCCGTCGACTTGGCCTCGGTGACCGCTTCTCGGTGATGATCGACCTAACTGTGAGGTTCGTCCCGACCTTGGCCAGCGAGCTTAGTGAGACGATCGACGCCCAGCGCGTTCGTGGCTACGAGCCGCTAGCGCGGCGCGGCGGTCTTCGGGAGCGGGTGCGTCGGCTTGGACCGCTCTTCGTCCCGGCAACGGTCGGTGCGCTGGTTGGTGCCGAGGACACCATCGACGCGATGGATCTCCGCGGCTTCGCGACGGGGAAGCGCACCTGGTATCGCGAACTCCATATGGATGGCGCGTCATGGCTGATCCTCGGCGCCTTCGTCGCTTTCCTCGTCGTTGCAACGTTCCTCAATGCGAGCGGTGGTTCCGAGCACTACCTGCTCCCTATCTTCGTGCCCTGACCGCCGGTCTCGGCACGACGCGGGCGGCCGCCACGCTCACGGTCGTGGACAGGGCGTGGATAAGTCGGTCACCAACCGGTCAAACTCGTGGATAAGCCGCTTGGCGAACCGCGAACGGTCCCGTATTGTTCTGGTTGTCCCGGAGGAGCCGGACGAGTCGGGAGATTGCATCAAGCGGCCCGCCAGGTTCCTCCGGGGCGTTTTTGCGCCCGGAAGCATTTCGGCGTACAGTCTCGCTCTGAATCTCATAGCGAGTCCCGTCCCGATGACCACCATTGATCCGTCCGGTCCCCCGCCCGCGCCGCCGACCGTGAACGGTGTCTCCCATCTCCCCCCGCACGTGCAGCGCGCGCTTGCCCGGCCGCACCGGATCGACATCACGACCACCGGCCGGCAGAGTGGACAGCCACGCCGGATCGAGCTCGTGTTCCACGTCATCGACGGCCGGATCATCATCAGCGGCATGCCCGGTCGACGCGACTGGTACGCCAACCTGGTCGCCGACCCGGTGATGACCTTCCATCTGACCGGTCCGGTTCAGGCCGACCTGCCGTCCCTCGCCCGCCCGATCACGGAGCCCACCGAGCGGCGCCAGATCATGGAGGCGGTCACGCGCAACTGGAACGCCGAGGACCGGTTCGACACGTTCTACCGGCATTCGCCCCTGATCGAGGTCACCTTTCCCGCAACGCCGGTCGCCGGCGCGGCCTGACCCCCGGAGATAACTCCAGGCTCTGTGAGCTACGGGTTGACGATCAGCGCAGTCACCATCCCGAACATCCCTTCGTCGCTCTCGGCGTGGGACAGGATGTGGCAATGGAATGCCCAGACGCCGAGCTCGCTGGCGCGGATCAGAACATCCACGCGCTGACCGGGAGCCACGAGGACCGTATCCTCGAAGTACGGCTGCTCGAGCATGAATCCGTCCCGCGCGATGACCTGCTGCGGAATCCCGTGCAGGTGCATCGGATGGATCTGGAGCCCCTCGTTCATGTACCGGATGCGGATCAGCTGACCCTGGGTCGCGACGATGGGCGCGGTGGCCGGGAAGCTCTTGCCGTCGATCGTGAATCCGAGCGGCCCGTCGTTGAGGATCATCGGAAGGTCGAGGTCCACGACTGGCTCCGACGGGTCCTCGACCACGAACGCACCCAGGAGGCCCATGGGCACCTGGCGCTGGGCCATGAAGTGGCTGTGGTACATGTGTGAACCCGCGTTCCGGACGGTGAATTCGTAGGTGAAGCTCTCGCCCGGGAGAATGGCGTCCTGGGTGATGGCGGGCACGCCGTCCATGGCGTTGGGAACGATCAGCCCGTGTGAGTGGAGGGTGGTCGGCACCTCGAGCTCGTTGTGGAGCACGATCTGGATGCGGTCACCGAGCTGGACCCGGATCTCCGGCCCGGGCACCATCTCGTTGTATGCCCAGGCCTCGACGAAGTGGCCGGCCTCGACCTCCCACTGGATGACCGACGCGGTCAGCTCGAAGACCTTCGTGCCGTCGGCGAGGATTTCGGGCTCGAGCCGCTGGCCACCGTGTGCGGTCGTCTCCTCCGGGAACCGGGCGGTGACGGCCGCGTCGACGTCGCGCATTTCCTCGGCGGTCATGCCTTCGTGCCCCCCACCGCCGACGCCGGTCACGGTGACCGTGCCGGTCATGCCGCCGTCGGCGTGGCCCGGAACCGTGCACTGGAACGTGGTGCCGCCCTCGGGAATGGTCACCTCGAACATGACCATCTCGCCGGGGCCTGCCGCCTGCGTGGGCTGGCCCGCGAACGTGAGGTCGTGGTCAATGGCCCCGTCGTTCATGAAGTGGACGGTGTACGTGCCCGGCTTCGGCACGTCGACCAGCGCGGGTTCGAAGCCAAGGTCAAAGGCGCTGATCGTGATCTCGCCGAGGATTCCGGCACCGCCCGCGCTGGATGGCGTGGGGCTCGCCCCGGTCCCCGTGGGACTGGAGCCGCCGGCCACGGCGACCCAGATCAACGACAGCAGGATGACGGCGGTCACGGCGGCGCTATAGAGAGCGATACGGCCCATCGGTGGGGGCTCCTTCTGATCTGTTGCGGAGTGGATCGGCTCCCCACAGACTGACCGACGAACGCCGAGCGGAGTCAGGTGCCAACGGCCCGAAATCGATGGGCCGTTCGGCCGGTGGCGGGACAGCCGGTCAGCGTGCAGCTGCCGGGTCGCGTGGCGCGCGCACCGCGCCGATGGCGCTCAGTCGGAGAGCGACCCTGGCCCGGCACCGGAGTCGACCTGCGACCGATCGCGACCGATGCGTCCGAGATGGGTGTCCTGGAAGCTGGTCGGCAGCTTCAGTCCATAGCCCAGCGCGCGGTCGAAGCCGACGTGCGCGGCGAGAATGGCGGCCACCGCCATCGGCCACAGGACGTGGCCCAGGATCGCGAGCAGGGCGAGCGCGGCCGGCAGTGCCCAGTTGTGAACCAGGTTGTAGGTGACCGCCCCCGCGCGCGGGCCGGCCAGGTAGCCGAGCGCCGACAGGTCCGGCGCGAGCAGGGCGGGTATCAGGAGCAGCGGCGGGCCGCCGATGATCAGGTACCCGGCCACGCTCACGATCCCGATCGCGGCCGACTCGATGCGGAGGATCCACTTCACGCTCACGGGCGGGGACCCTGCCTCACTCCCACTTGAACAGCCGGGTCGCGATCACGAACGAGATGACCCCCCACACCGCGAGCCCGATGATGTCGGTGCCGATCACGTCGAGACCGGCGCCATCGTTGATGACCGCCCTCAGCGCGTCGTTGAGGTAGGTCAGCGGCAGGAATCGGGTCACCTGCTGGAGGAACTCGGGCATGGCCTCGCGCGGGAAGAACGAGCCCGACAGGAACATCATCGGCAGGCTGATCAGGTTGGCAACCGGGGCCGCCTGGTTCTCGTTCTTGGCCCAGCCGGCAATCCCGAAGCCCATGGCCAGGAAGACGACCGAACCGATGATGGACAGGGCGAGCACCACGAAGACGCTGCCTACCAGCTGGACCCCGAACCAGATCCCCACCCCGAGCAGGATGAGGACCTGGATCAAGGCGATGACCAGTCGCGAGCCGACCTGGGCGGAGAGGAAGTAGCTGGGGGACGTCGGCGTCGCGAACAGGCGACGAAGGGTGCCGGTCGTCTTCAGCTGCACGAACCCGAAGGCCACGCTGAATATGCCGAGCTGCATGATCGTCAGGCCCAGAATGCCGGGGACCAGGAAGTCGATGTAGCCGAGGTTGCGGCCGGCCACCTCCTCGACGACGACGAGTGGCTCCGGGCTTCCGCCGCCCGCGGTCACGATGCCCTGCGCGACGACCGCGTTCACGACAAGGAGTGCGGTCTGCCCTTCGCCGGGGGTGGCCTCACTCATGTACGCCGTGAGTGGCTGGTAGGTCGGGGAGCCGGGCGGGACCAGCTCCCAGCCTGCGGGGAAGACGACCACGAGCGCGCGATTGCCCTCGCTGGTCTCGGCCAGCTCCTCGTCCAGGTCGCCGGGGATGACCTCAAGGATGGGCACCTCCTCGAACGCGGCGATGACCGCCCGGCTCGATTCGGTGTCGGCCTCGTCGACGACGCCGAGGTTCAGCGCCTCCCCGGCCCCGAAGTTCAGGACCCCGAAGATCAGCATGATCACGAGCGGCAGGAAGAAGCTGAAGAACACCGCGGTCCGGTCGCGCAGGAACATCTTTCCGGACGCGATGAACAGGTGCCAGAAGATCTCGAACCGGCCGGCCATCGGTCAGTCCTCGCGCAGGTCGTGGCCGGTGAGTTCGATGAACACGTCCTCGAGGTTTGCCTGCCGCTCCGTGCGCTCCTTCGTGAATCCGCGACCGATCAGGGAGTCGATCATCGCGTCGGGCGTGTCGAGCGCCACGATCTTCCCGCCGTCCATGATCGCGATCCGGTCGCAGAGGGTCTCGGCCTCTTCCATGTAATGGGTGGTCAGGATCACGGTGTGCCCGCGCCGCCGGATGTCGCTGATGACCCCCCACAGATGGCGCCGGGCCTGGGGGTCGAGCCCGGTCGTCGGCTCGTCGAGGAACAGCACCCGGGGGTCGTTGACCAGCGCCGCGGCGATGCTGAAGCGCTGCTTCTGCCCGCCCGACAGGGTCTTCACCTGGCTCTTCGCCTTGTCGGTGAGCTCGACGCCGGCGAGCAGCGCGGCCGCGTCGGCCCGCACGTGGTAGAGGTGGCCGAACAGGACAAGCAGCTCGGTGAGGTTCAGCTCTTCGAAGAACGCCGACGCCTGGAGCTGGATCCCGATCCGGGCCTTGACCCCGCGCGGGTCGGCCGTGACATCGATCCCGTCCACGGTCGCCGACCCGCCGTCGATCGGCCGCATGCCCTCCAGCATCTCGAGGGTCGTGGTCTTGCCGGCCCCATTCGGGCCGAGGATGCCGAACACCTCACCCTCGGCCACCTCGAAGCTCACGCCGTCGACCGCGGTGAGTGCACCGTACGACTTGCGCAGGTCGCGGGCGACGATGATCGGCTGCGGGCTGGTCATCGCACGACCGACTCGTAGACGGCGATCGTTCGGTTCGCCACGCCGGCCCAGCTGAACTGCTCGACGGCGCGTTCCCGACCGGCCTCGCCCATCGCCGCCCGTCGGGCCGGGTCCGCGACGAGATCGTTGATCGCGGCCGCCAGCGCGAGCGCGACGTCAGCGCCTCCATCGGTTGCCGGTTCGTCGGGCACGTCGATGAGCAGCCCGGTTCGGCCATGGTCGACGATCTCCGGGATGCCCCCGACCCGGGTGGCGACGACCGGCACGCCGCAGGCCATGGCCTCGAGGTTCGTGAGGCCGAACGGCTCATATGCCGATGGGCACACGAAGACGGCGGCGTGGCTGTACATCTGGCGGACCGTGCGTCGGTCGAGCATCTCGGGGATCCAGTGGATGGACCGTGTCGGCGCGACCGCGCGGGCCTCGGCCAGCCCGGCCTCGACCTCCCTCGCGATCTCCGGGGTGTCCGGTTGCCCGGCGGCGAGAACGACCGCAATTCGCGGATCGAGATGCGGGATCGCGTCCACCAGGGTGGTGATCCCCTTCTGGCGGGTCACCCGGCCGACGAACAGGACGTAGGGCGCCGCGGGGTCGATCCCGAATCGGCGGAGTGTGTCGCGGTTCGGGTCCGGGGCGAAGTCAACCGGGTCGATCCCGTTGTGGACGACGTGGATGCGGGCCGGGTCGACGTCGAAATGATCGAGGACATCGCGGCGGGTCGCATCACTGACCGCGATCACGCCATCGGCCCCCTCGAGCGCCTCGCGCTCGACCCAGGCCGACGCGTCGTAGCCGCCGCCCAGCTGCTCGCGCTTCCACGGCCGGAGTGGCTCGAGCGAATGGACCGTGACCACCAACGGCAGGCCGTAGGCCTGACCAATGACCAGGCCGCCGAGGTGGGTGTACCAGGTGTGGCAGTGGACGAGGTCGGCGGTCGGCGCGTCCGCCGCCATGGCGAGGTTGCGGCCGAACGCCGACAGGACCGGCCGGAGCTCGTCCGGAGCGCGGGAGACATCGAGCGCGGCGGGGTACCCATGCACCCGCCAGCCGGGTTCGTCGTGGGCATGGTCGCCAAAGGTGCGGATATCGAGCTCGACCCGTCCACGCAGCGCGTTCGTCAGCTCGCCGACATGGACCCCGGCGCCGCCGTAGACCGACGGGGGGAACTCGTTGGTCAGGATCAGGACACGCACCAGACCAGCCTACCGTGGTTGTCCGGGCATCGGCCGCCTCGGGGCCGCGTTGACGCTCGCCCGATACTCCCCCATAGTATCCGCACGAGCCCTTCCCGAGTCCAATGACCACCTCTCTGCCCTCAGCTCCCCTGGTCGAGATCGTCCTCCCCGTCGAGGGCATGAGCTGCGCGACCTGCGTGAACCGCATCGAGCGGTTCCTTCGTCGGGCGGATGGAGTGGAGACGGCCACCGTCAACCTCGCCACCGAACGCGCCGCGGTGCGATACGACCCGGCGCGCATCGACCGGGCCGGGATCGTGGGCGCCATCGAGGCCGCCGGCTACGACGTGCGGCCCGATGTCCGGAACCAACCGGCGGGTGTCCCTTCGGAGACTGACGCAGCAGCAGAAGCGGCAACCGACACGGCGCGCGCCGCGGAACGGTCGGCCCTCCTCCGCGACGGGGTGGCTGCCACCGCCGTCGGTCTGGCGATGATGGTCGCGACCCTGTGGCCCGGCGGACTGCCCCTGACCATGGCGCAGCTCAACCTCGTCCTGCTCGTCCCGGCCATGTTCGTGCAACTGGTCCTGGGTCGTCGGTTCACGTCCCGCGCGCTCCGCGGACTGGCTCATGGGGAGCTGACCATGGACACCCTTGTCGCCATGGGGACCTGGGCGGCGTTCCTGTACTCGGCGGCCATCGCCGTGGCCCCTGGCCCTGCGACCGCCGCCGGTCTGCCGCTCGACACGTTCTTCGAGACCGCGTCGATCATCATCGGGCTCGTGCTCATCGGCCGATGGCTGGAGGCACGAGCCCGGAGCGAGGCCTCGGGCGCGGTCCGCCGACTCCTGCGTCGGCGTCCGACAACCGCCCACGTCATTCGGGACGGCACCGAGGAGGAGGTCGCGCTGGACGCCGTCCGGGTGGGCGACCTCGTCCGGGTCCGGCCCGGTGAGCGGATTGCGGTCGACGGGGCGGTGGTCGAGGGCGCGAGCGCGGTGGATGAATCGCTGCTCACCGGTGAGGCGGTCCCGGTGGACAAGGCGGCAGGCGACCGGGTCACGGGCGCGACCCTCAACGCCCAGGGCGTGCTCGTGGTCCGCACAGAACGGATCGGCGCCGATACGACCCTCGCCCAGATCGCTCGGCTGGTCGAGCAGGCACAGGGCTCGAAGGCCCCGATCCAGCATGCGGTGGACCGGGTGGTCAGCTGGTTCGTGCCGGCGGTTGCCATCGTGGCCGCCCTGACCTTCCTGACCTGGATGGTGTTCGGGCCGGAGCCGCGCCTGCCGGTGGCACTGGCCAGCGCGATCGGTGTCCTGATCATCGCCTGCCCATGCGCCATGGGCCTCGCTACGCCGACCGCCCTGATCGTGGGCGCCGGTCGAGGCGCGGATGCCGGCATCCTCCTCCGCGATGCAGCGGCGGTCGAGCGGGCGGCCACCATCACCGACGTGGTGCTGGACAAGACGGGCACGCTGACGCGCGGTCGGGCCGAGGTCAGCGTGGTGCTGGCCACCAAACCCGGCCCGGACGCCCGCCACGCGCTGCTCCGCGACGCGGCGGCGGCGGAGCGCGGGAGCGAGCATCCGTTCGCCTCGGCCATCGTTCGGCAGGCCGGGGCCGAGGGAATCGACGTCGAGCCAATGGTGGTGACCGGCTTCACGGCCGTTGCCGGCCGCGGGGTGACGGCGGACGTGGAGGGCCGCACTGTCCTGATCGGAACGGCCCGATTCCTGGCCGAGGCGGGAATCGCGTCGGCGACGGCCCACGTCCTGGCGGATGCCGCGACCAACGCCGAGGCGGAGGGCCGTACCGCGGTCTGGGTCGGGCGGGATGGGGCCGTGGCCGGGCTCATCATCCTGGCTGACCGGCTGAAGCCGTCGGCCACGCCGGCGATCGCCCGGCTTGAGCGATCTGGTCTCCGGCCATGGCTCCTGACCGGAGACCGCGCGGCGGCCGCCAGAGCCGTGGCGTCCGAGCTCGGGCTCCCCGCCGACCGGGTGCGCGCCGAGGTCCGGCCCGAGGGCAAGGCCGCCGCGGTGGCCGCGCTCCAGGCGGAGGGCCGGCGGGTGGCGATGGTTGGCGACGGCCTGAACGATGCGCCGGCCCTGGCCCAGGCCGATCTCGGAATCGCGATCGGCACCGGCGCCGATGTCGCAATCGAGGCCAGCGACATGACCCTCGTCGGCGACGACCTGCGCGGGGTGGCGACCGGCATCGCCCTGGCGCGAGCCACGATGCGGATCATCCGCCAGAACCTGGCGTGGGCCTTCGGCTACAACATCATCCTGATCCCGGTCGCGGCGGGGATCCTGTACCCGTTCACCGGATGGACCCTGAACCCGGCGCTGGCCGCCGGAGCCATGGCCCTGTCGAGCGTGAGCGTGGTGGCAAACTCGCTCCGGCTGCGACGCGTGCGGCTCGTCACCGACTGACCCAAGGAGGAACGATGCAGACGACCACCGATACCGAGCCACGGGACCCGGTCTGCGGGATGTCCGTCGACCCGGTGCGCGCCGAGGCCAATGGCCTCGTGGCCGAGCACAACGGCGTGACCTACCTGTTCTGTGGCCGCGGTTGCCTGCTCGATTTCCGCGACGACCCCGATCACTACCTCGACCCCGGCTACGTCCCGCACATGTAGGCTGCGACCCGATGGGCGCGGAACGACCAGTGGGGCCACCGTGGGGCCACGAGTGGGTGGGCCGGTTCCACGAGCACGTCTTCGACTCGGCGGTGCTGGCCGGCAACCCCCTGAGCGATCCGGCCCGCCGACCGCTGTACGTTTACACCCCGCCGTCCTACGAGGCCGAGCCGGACCGTCGATTCCCGACCGTCGTCGTCATCCAGGGCCTCACCGGCCAGGTCGACATGTGGCGCAACCGAAAAGCCTTCAGCCGGAACCTGCCCGAGACGGTGGACATGGCGCTCGCCGCCGGGGGCCAGGCGCCAGCAGTGGTCGTCTTCGTGGACTGCTGGACCAGCCTCGGCGGCAGCCAGTTCCTCGACTCGCCCGGAACCGGGAACTACCTCACATACCTGTGCGACGAGGTCGTCCCATGGGTGGACGCGACGTACCGGACCCTGCCCGAGGCCGCGCACCGGGCCGTGGCCGGGAAATCGTCAGGCGGATACGGGGCCATGGTCCTACCCATGCTCCGCCCGGACCGATTCGGTGCGCTGGCGACCCACGCCGGCGACGCGCTGTTCGAGGCGTGCTACCTGCCCGACATCCGGCAGGCGGCGCGGGCGCTTCGGGATCGGTATGGCGGCTCGTACGAGCAGTTCTGGGCGACGTTCCGGTCGCGCGTCGGCCCGATCCCGAACTCCGATTT
>DASYGU010000109.1:0-2236 GCA_035999355.1 Candidatus Limnocylindria bacterium
TCCCGGTCGACCGATATGGACAGGTCGAGCCGGCGGCCGTGGCTGAAGCCATCGGTCCGCACACCACCATGGCCGTCATCGGCTACGCCAACAACGAGGTGGGCACCATCCAGCCTGTGGCCGAGATCGGCGCCATCTGCCGCGAGCGTGGGATCCGGCTGTACGTGGATGCCACCCAGGCCGCGGCCGCGCTGCCGCTGGACGTGGATGCGCTCCAGGTCGACCTGCTGGGCATCTCGGCGCACAAGATCGAGGGCCCCAAGGGAGTCGGCGCGCTGTTCGTCCGGCAGGGGACGAACGTCATCCCGCAGCAGGTCGGTGGTTCGCAGGAGCGGCAGCGACGGGCCGGCACCGAGAACGTGGCCGGGGCGGTGGGGCTGGCCGCGGCGCTCCGCCTGGTCCGCGACGATCCGGCCGCCATGGCCACCGAGTCCGATCGCCAGCGCGTCCTCCGCGATGGACTCCTTAGTCGATTGCAAACGATCGGTGACGGGCAGCTGACCGGGCACCCCACCGCTCGGCTGCCGAACAGCGTGAGCTGGGTGTTCGAAGGCGTTGAGGGAGGCGACTTGGTGGCCGCCCTTGACCTCGACGGCCTGGCGGTATCGACCGGCAGCGCCTGCACGTCGGGCAGCGCCGAGCCGAGCCACGTCCTGGCCGCGATGGGCATCCCTCCCGAGCGCATTCGCGGCTCGCTGCGGATCACGCTGGGGCGGATGACGACCGCGAGCGAGACCGAGCAGGCGGCCGACCTGGTGACGGCCGCCGTGGCCCGCATCCGGGCGGCGGCTGCGGTCCCGCGCGAGACCTCCGCGGCCCCGGCGGGGGCATAGAAGCCATGACCCGGATCGTCGCCGCCATGAGCGGCGGGGTGGACTCGAGCGTGGCGGCGGCCCTGCTCGCCCGCGACGCGCGGGCCGGTGGGGAGGAGGTGGTCGGCGTCTGGATGCGGACCCATCCCGACCGGGGCGAAGGCTGGGAGCCGCGCCGCGGCTGCTGCTCGACCGAGGCCGCGGACGACGCCCGTCGGGTCGCCGATCGGATCGGCATCCCGTTCTTCATCCTGAACGTCGAGGCCGAGTTCGGCGCCCAGGTCATCGACGCCTTCGCCGATGCCTACCTCGACGGCACGACCCCCAATCCGTGCCAGGCGTGCAACCAGAACATCAAGTTCGATCTCCTCGCCCGGCGGGCGGTGGGCGCCTATGGGGCCGACGGCGTGGCGACCGGCCACTACGCCCGGGTCCAGGAACGCGACGGGGCATGGCGACTCCTGCGCGCGCACGACGAAGCGAAGGACCAGACGTACTTCCTGTGGAACCTCGACCAGCGGCAGCTGGCCGCCACCCGCTTTCCACTGGGGGAGATGACCAAGCCGGAGGTCCGCCAGCTGGCCGCCGATCTCGAGCTGCCCACCGCGGCCACGCCCGAGTCGCAGGAGATCTGCTTCGTCCCGGCCGGCGACTACCGCGCCCTGCTCGCCGAGCGGCGCGCCTACGAAGGCGAGGCCGGCCCGATCGTGGACCGCGAGGGCCAGCGCGTCGGCACCCACACCGGATACGCCCACTACACGATCGGCCAACGGCGCGGGCTTGGACTGGCGACCGGCGAGGCGCGATACGTGACCGAGATTCGGCCGGACACGAACGAGGTCGTGGTCGGGGACCGCGATGCGCTCGCCACGCGGACCGTGGTCGCCGATGCGCGCCACTTCGTCGCCGGGGCGGCGCCCGCCGACCGCTTCGAGGCCCAGGTCCGGATCCGTCATCGGTCACCCGATGTCGCCTGTGAGGTGACCCTGGTCGGGGCCGATCGGCTCCTGATCGAGACCGCCGAGCCGGTATGGGGGCCGGCGCCGGGCCAGTCCGCCGTCCTCTACCGCGACGACGAGTGCCTGGGCGGGGGCCGGATCGCCCGTACCTGACGTGGTGCCGCTGGCCCTCTGGACCCTGCTGGTTTCCGCCATCAACCTGACCCTGTTCGTCGCGATCCGCGGCCGCTGGGGCCGGGAGCTGCCATTCCTGGTCATCGCCGCGGTGATCGGCACCTTCGCCGGCAACTTCCTCGCCGCGCTGCTCGAGGTGGACGTTCTGGTCCTCGGCGAGTTCCACCTGGTCGGCGCCGTCATCGGCGCCCAGCTCGCGTTGATCACGACCGCGGCGGTCGCCACATTGCTCGCGGGAACCCGCGGATCCACGGGCCGACGCGACGGGGCGGGTTCGGGCCGGTAGAATCG
>DASYGU010000115.1:0-1712 GCA_035999355.1 Candidatus Limnocylindria bacterium
TGGTCGTGCTGGATGCGGGGACCGGCATCCAGCGGCTGGGCAACGAGCTCGAGACGGGGCTCCAGCGGATCGACATCCTGCTCACTCATCTCCACATGGATCACATCCAGGGCCTGGGATTCTTCGCCCCCATCTTCCGACGCGGGTGCGAGATCCACGTCTGGGGGCCCCCATCACCCACGCTCCACTTGCGGGCCCGCCTCACGCGCTACCTGTCGCCACCGTTGTTCCCGATCCGCCTCCGCGACTTGCGGGCCAACTTCGAGTTCCACGACGTCCCGCAGGGCGGCTTCTCCATCGGTCCGCTGACCATCGAAGCCGACGAGGTCATCCATCCCGGTGCGACCCTGGGTTATCGGATCACGGAGAACGGTCACGCATTGGCCTACCTCAGCGACCACGAGCCGGCGCTGGCCACCACCAATGGCAACCCCGGTCCGGCCTGGGTCAGCGGCCTCGCCCTCGCCCGGCGGGCCGACGTCCTCATCCACGACGCCCAGTACACCCAGTCCGAGCGGGACGAACGCCTGGGCTGGGGCCACTCCTCGGTGCCGGAGGCGATCGACTTTGCCCACGCGGCCGAGGCCCGCAAGCTCGTCCTGTTCCATCACGATCCGGCTCGGACCGACCACCAGATGGACCTTCTCCTCGCCGAAGCCGAAGGGCTGGCCGATGGGCTGCCCGTGACGGCCGCGCGCGAGGGTGACGTGCTCGTCCTTTAGAATCGAGCCCGGCCTCCGAAGCGAGGCCCTGAGCGCTCGGTCTCGAACGGAGAGTCTCGACTGGACATCTCGGCTGTCCTCTTCGTGGTGCTCGCCGCTGGCGTGATTGGCGGCGGCCTGGCGGTGGTGCTGCTGCGGAACGTCATTCATTCCGCGGTGGCCATGATGTTCTGCTTCGGCGCGCTGGCGGGTATTTACGCCCTGCTGGGTGCCCCGATCGTGGCCGCGGCCCAGGTGCTCATCTACCTGGGCGCGATCAGCGTCCTGATCCTGTTCGCGATCATGCTCACCCAGGCCGGCGACGCAAACCTGCCGGCGCCATTCCAGCGCCAGGCGCCGGTCGCCGCGGTGGTCGCCGTCCTGATCGTGGCGGTCGTGGGGTGGACGCTGACCCAGACCGAATGGCCCAACGGAACCGAGATCGCCCCGGTCGACCTGAACGAGCTGGCGATCGCGATCTTCAACGACTACGCCCTCCCGTTCGAGATCGTCGCCTTCCTTCTCCTGGCGGCGATCATCGGCGCCATCTATCTGGCCCGTCGGCCCGAAGAAGACGACCGGGCGAACTGACCGATGGGCCTGACCGCGTACCTCTTCCTGTCACTGGCCCTGTTCGGCATCGGGGCGTTCGGGTTCCTGTCCCGCCGGAACGCGATCATGATGCTGATCTGCATTGAGCTCATGCTCAACGCGGTCAACCTGGCCCTCGTGGCGTTCAACGCGTTCGACGCCGGTGCCGCCGATGACGCGGGCGCGGTGTTCTCGCTCCTGATCATGGCCGTCGCGGCGGCCGAGGCCACAGTCGGCCTGGCCCTCGTGATCGCCATCATCCGCACCCGTCAAACCGCTGAGGTTGACGACTACTCGGACCTCAAGGAGTAGGGCGCTGAATCCCGAGACACTGATCCCGCTGCTGCCCGCCCTGCCGCTGGTCGGCTTCGTGTTCGCGGTCCTCCTCGGCCCGAGGTTGGATCGGATCCCGAGCCATGG
>DASYGU010000122.1:0-5619 GCA_035999355.1 Candidatus Limnocylindria bacterium
GAGCTCGAGCGAAGCCACGCTGGCGAGGTGGACCTCTCCGGAGCCGGTGAACCCGGCCCCGTGCCAGGCGAGCGCCAGACCGATGCCGCGGGCGGTCCGGGCGTCCTCGCGCCGTTGCTCGCGCGCCTTTTTGGTATGTCCTGCCACGCCTTCGTACTCGCTCGCCTGGGCGGCGGCCTCGAGGACCTCCAGCCCGGCCACGCTCTCGCGGAGCACCTGGCCGGTGGGCGTGACGCCACCCTCGCGGTACACCCACCGCCGACGGAGGGCCAGTGGGGAGATCCTGAGTCGCTCGGCGATGCGGTTGACCTGGGTCTCGGCCGCGAACTCGGTCTGCGGGGCACCGAATCCGCGGAAGGCCCCGTTGGGCGGGGTGTTGGTGGCCATCGCCCGACCACGGATCCGGACGTTCGGGCATTCATACGGGCCGCCGGCGTGGATCGTCCCGCGACTGAGCACGACCGGGGTCAGGGTGACGTAGGCCCCGCCGTCCATCACGACCTCGATGTCCTGGGCCACCAGCCGGCCGTCGCGCATCACCCCGGTCCGGTGCCGGACCCACGCCGGATGGCGCTTCGTCGTTGCGCTGATGTCTTCGTGTCGCTCGTAGATCAGGCGCACCGGTTTGCCGACTCGTTGGGCCAGGAGGGCGGCATGGAGGGCGACGATCGAGGGGTATTCCTCCTTGCCCCCGAATCCACCGCCGGTCTCGGCCTGGATGACGACAGCCTGTCCATCGGTCAGGTTCAGAGCCCGCTTGAGCGCGCCATGGATGTAATACGGGCACTGCATCGAGCCGTGGACCTCGATCCCGCCGTCGGGGCGCGGGACCGCGATCATGGCCTGGTTCTCGATGTACAGCTGCTCCTGGTGGCCGACCCGGTACTCGCCCTCGATCACGAGGTCGGCGGCCGCCAGCCCGGCCTCCACGTCGCCCTTGGCCAGGTCGAAATGGGCGAACTCGCGGTCCGAGAGGAGGGGATCGAAGACGGCCGGCAGCCGCTCGGTCCGGAGCGTGACGTGCCGCTTCGCCGCGCGGAGCAGGTCGCGGTCCGGCGCGGCGAGCAGGCAGACCGGTTCGGCCTGGTGCTGGATCTCTCCGCCGAGCGGGACGAGCACCGGCTGGTCGTCCTGGATGAGGCTCACCACGTTGTCGCCCGGAATGTCGTCGGCGGTGACCACGACCACCTTGGACCAGTCGAAGTTCGGGTCGAGATCGATGCTCCGCAGGCGGGCATGCGGCTCCGTCGAGCGGATGGTGGCGCCGTACCAGGCGCCGGGAAAGACGAGGTCGTCGGCGTATTTTGCGGCGCCGGTCAGCTTGTCCGGTCCCTCACGCCGGAGGGGGAGCGCGGCGCGTGCCCGGCCTGGCGTCAGCGTGCCCGGTGCGAGCAGGAGCGGTGTGTCCGTCGAGGCGCGGGTGCTCACGACGGAATGGTATCCAGTCGCGCCCCTGTCGCGCGCTAGTCGCGCCCGTGGCGGAGGGCGCGTCCCGGCAGCGCGCCGGTATGCCGGCCGCCGTCCACGACGGCCACCCCGTTGACCAGCACGTGTTCGATCCCCTCCGAGTATTGGCGAGGCTCGTCGTAGGTGGCGAGCGCCCGTACGCGTTCGGGGTCGAAGATCACGACGTCGGCCACGAAGCCGTCACGCAGGAGGCCACGGTCGCGGAGCCCGAGTCGGGCGGCCGGGGCGGAGGTCATCTTGCGCACCGCCTCCTCGAGCGAGAGCCGGCGCTCGTCGCGGACGAACTGGCCCAGCACGCGCGGGTACGAGCCATACGTGCGCGGCGAGGGCTTCAGACCGATGAACGTGGAGTCGGTGCCCACCATCCCCGCCGGGTGGGTAACGAAGTGGGGGAGTGTCTCGGACCACGGTCCGGGGGTGACCTGGTTGAGGCGCAGATCCTCGGCCAGCAGGAGGTCGCAGAGGACGTCGATCGGGTCGCGATCGGTCTCGCGTCCGACCTCCTCCAGCGTCCGACCCTCCCACGACTGGTTCGCCACCGATACGAACGCGCCAAGCCGGATGTCGGCCCACGTGAGCGGCGCGCCGTGGACCGGGTCGTGGTGGGACATCTCGTCGCGGAGGCGCTGCCGCGTGGCCCCGTCCGCGAGCCGCTCCTTCAGCGCCCCCGGACCGCCGGACTGGACCCATTGCGGGAGCTGGATGAGGAGCCGGGTCGAGGCCCACTCGTAGGGATACGTGTCGAACGTCACGTCGCGCCCGGCCGACCGCGCGTCGTCGACCAGGACCAGCATCGGCTCGTACCCGCCAGGGTAGTTCTGGCGGTGGTAGAAGTGGGTGAGGTGGACTGGGCCATGCGCCATCTCGCCGATTGCCAGCGCCTCTCGGAACGGGTCCAGGTACCGGTCGCCGAGCTCGTAGCGAACGTGGGTGTGGTAGAAGCCGCCGTCCCGGGCGGCCGCCATGGTGAGGTCCGCCAGCTCTTCGGTGGTCGCGTACGAGCCGGGCGGGTAGTCAAGCCCGCTTGACAGCCCGAACGCGCCCTCGGCCATGCCCTCGCGGAGCATGGCCCGCATGTCGGCCAGGGCCATGTGGCCGGCGGGCACGTCGTCCCAGCCCAGGGCGCAGATTCGGAGCGCCGAGTTTCCGATCAGCAGGGCGACGTTCACCGCGACTTGTCCATCGAAGCGGCCGAGGTATGACGCGACGGTGTCCCAGTCCAGCGCGAGCTCGGGCCGGCCGTCCAGCCCGGCATTCATCTGGACCAGGGCCGCGAGATCCTCCGGGTTGGTCAGCGGCGCGTAGGACAGCCCGTCCACGCCGATGACCTCGGTGGTGACGCCCTGGCGGACCTTGGCCTCGTGGCGCGGCTCGTGGAGGAGCCAGAGGCCCGAGTGAGAGTGGAGATCGATGAATCCGGGCGCCACCACCATCCCGCTCGCGTCGATCGTCCGGTGCGCCGCCAGCGCCGCGACGTGCGGCTCGGTGAGGCGAATCCGACCGTCGGTGACGAGGAGGGTCCCCGGTCGACCGGGGGCACCGCTGCCGTCGACCACGGTGCCGCCGCTGATGACGAGGTCGGTCATTCGCTCCGGGCCGTGTCGCGCATCGGTCCGCCCTCTCGCCCATGGCGGTTGGCCACCAGCTCGGCCACGATCGCCAGGCCGATCTCGGGTGGCTCACGACCGCCGAGATCCAGGCCGATCGGGGCGTGGAGGCGGGCCAGGCGGTCCTCGGCCAGGCCGGCGGCCCGCAGCCGCGCCCGGCGGTCAACCTGCGCCCGTCGGCTGCCGATGGCCCCAACGTAGGCGATGTTGCTGCCCAGCGCGGCGAGGAGGGCTGGCTCATCAATCTTCGGGTCATGGGACAGCACGACGACCGCGTCGTCGGCACGCAGGTCGCCCTCCGCGAACGCCCGGTCGGGCCAGTCGGGGATCACGGTCATGCCGTCGAAGCGCGGTTGGTCCGCGAACAGGCGGCGCGGGTCCACCACCAGCGGCAGGAACCCCGCTCGCGCGGCGTAGGCGGCCACGTGCTCGGCGACGTGGCCCGCGCCCACGATCCAGACCCGGGGCGCGGGCAGGATCCGATCGTGCACCCGCTCCGCGGTGTCCGCCGCGTCCACCGCCGCCTGGCCGTCCAGGACGCGGTCGGTCCCCAGCGGCCCAGGCCCGGCGACCGCGATCTCTCGCGCCGCCGGCCGCCCGGACTCCACCAACGCGGTAAACAGCTCGACCAGGCCCGCTCGCTTGCCCTCGACCGGTTCAACGAGGACCTCGATCGTGCCCCCGCACATGAGGCCGACGTCCATGCCCTGCTCATCGCTGATCCCGTAGCGGCGAAGCACCGGGTCACCGCTGGCCAGGACCGCGAGCGCGTGCTCGACGACGTCGCCCTCGACGCAGCCGCCGCTCACCGAGCCGGCCATCTCACCGCCCGCGGCCACGGCCAGCTTGGCGCCGACCCCGCGCGGCGCGGAGCCATTGACCCGGACCACGGTCGCGAGCGCCGTCTCGCGGTCGTCTGCTCGCCAGGCGCGAACCGCGGCGAGCGCCTCGTCGATCATGGGTCCAGTATGCGACCGATGACGAGCCGATCACCGGTGGCCGCCGTGATCCTCGCGGCGGGCCTCGGCAGACGATTCGGAAGCCCGAAGGTCGTTGCCCAGCTGGGTGGCCAGACGTTGCTCCTGCGCGTGTCGCGGCTGGCCCGCGAGGCCGGGCTGAACCCGATCATCGCGGTCGTCCCCCGAGGAGCGGAGACGCCGTCGCGGGTCGATGCGGTGGTCAACACCGACCCGGCACGGGGTCTCAGCTCTTCCCTCCGGCTGGGGATCGCGGCGGTGCCCGCCAATCGGGCCGCGCTCGTCCTGCTCGTGGACCAGCCCACCATGCCCCGAGAGACGATCAGCGCCGTGCTCGCGGCGCGCGGACGCCGACCGCTGGTGGTGGCCACCGCCGACGATCGGTACGGGCCGCCGGTGCTCATCGAACCCGAGGCGTTCGATCTCGTATCTGATCTGAGCGGCGATGTCGGTCTCCGAGACCTGCTCGTCAGCCGCCCGGACCTCGTGGAGTCGGTGGAGGTCCCGGCCCATGCCCCCGATGTCGACACCGCGGCCGACCTTGAGCGGCTGGAGGATAGACTCGGGCCGTGACCATCGAACGGGTCGGCAGTGCCGAGGTGCTCGAGGACGAACGTTCGCTCGAGGCCACCGTCCGGCCGCGCCGATTGGACGAATTCGCCGGCCAGGAGCGGATCAAGGAGAACCTCGCCATCCTCATCGACGCGGCCCGACAACGATCGGAGCCAGTCGACCACATCCTGCTCTATGGCCCACCCGGCCTCGGAAAGACCACGCTGGCGACCATCGTCGCGGCCGAGGTCGGCGCTCAGCTCCGGACGACCTCCGGGCCGGCCATAGAACGGGCCGGCGACCTGGCGGCGATCCTCACCGGCCTCCAGCGCGGCGACGTCCTGTTCATCGACGAGATCCATCGCCTGTCGCACGTCGTCGAGGAGGTCCTCTACCCGGCGATGGAGGACTTCGTGCTCGACATCGTGCTGGGCAAGGGGCCGGGCGCGCGGACGGTGCGGCTCCAGATCGAGCCGATCACGATCATCGGGGCCACGACCCGGGTGGGGAGCATCACTGGTCCGCTCCGTGACCGGTTCGGGGTCACCCATCGGCTCGACTACTACACCGATGCGGACCTGGTCACGATCCTGGACCGCAGCGCCGGCATCCTCGAGATCCCGCTGGACGATGACGCCGCCGTGCTCATTGCCCGCCGGAGCCGCGGGACGCCGCGGATCGCGAATCGGCTCCTGAAGCGAGTGCGCGACTACGCCCAGGTGAGGGGTGACGAGGACGGCAAGGCCACCGCCGCCGCGTCCGAAGCCGCCCTGGGCCTGCTCGACATCGACGAGCGGGGGCTGGATGCCCTCGACCGCCAGCTGCTCACCGCCATCGCCGAGCACCATGGCGGGGGACCGGTGGGCCTCCAGACGATGGCGGCCACGATCAGCGAGCCGGTGGAGACGATCGAGGACGTGGTCGAGCCGTATCTCATCCAGGCCGGGCTGCTTGCCCGCACCCCACGCGGCCGGCAGCTGACCCCGTCCGCCTGGACCCACCTGGGACTGACGCCG
>DASYGU010000217.1:0-1940 GCA_035999355.1 Candidatus Limnocylindria bacterium
CCCAACGCGCCCCCGGGACGTAGGCCCACCAGTTGCGGACGTCGCGCAGGTCGACAGGACCGCGCGTCTTGCGGAACACGAGCGCCCCGGGCACCAGCAGGGCCGGGTCGGCGCCCGGGTACAGGGCGGGGTCAAGCGGGCGCTCCGCGCGCGTGACGTACCCGGTGGCCCTCGCGAAGCGGCGGAACTCGGCCACGGTGACGGGGTGCTCGTCCATCCAGAAGCCGTCGACGGCCACGCTGTGGACGGGCCGCTCCTCCGGGTACCAGTCGTCCGAGCCCATCCGGAACGTGCCGCCCGGCACCCAGACCATGTCCTTCGGCGCGGCGACCACTCGCATCCGCGGATAGTCGCACGCTTGCCTACGACACGTCATGACACTGATATGGAAGGATTTGTCAAGGGGTAGGTGGCGGGGAGTGGCGGGGCATGGCCGGGGTCAGGTCCTGGCGATCGTCGGTCACTCTGATATGCGCGGGTCGGCGAGGCCGTTGCCGCATGACAGTGAGCCGATCATCGAGGTGCCTCGGACTAGTGGCGCGAGTCGGGATCGCATAGTGTCCTCGAGGGTCCTCGATGCTGCTGTCCCGTTCGGCCATGCCCCGCGACGCCATGTGTCAGGCTGCCCTCGGTGCCACGTGTTGCCCGGCTGCCCAGACGAAGCCGGCCAGCTCGCGCGCCACGGCGATGACGGTCTTGTTCACCCCGATCCGGCCCACCAGGCTGCGGTAGCGGTGATGGAGTCGTGCTTGGGCCTTGCGGTCGAGGTCCACGATCTCGGGGATGACGAGACGCTGTCGGGCCCGCAGACCCGAGCTCACGTTGGGTCGGTGGCGGGCGTTGTGGGCGGCCTGGCCGAGGACGTGGCGGATGAGCCGGTTGCCGGTCTTGGTGATGCGGCCCCGGTGACGGGCGGGGCCGCTCGACCACTCGGAGGGCACCGGGCCCACGTAGGCCATGAACTGGCGCGCCGTGGCGAAGCGGCGCAGGTCGCCCGCCTCCGCGGCGATGGTCACCGCCGACAGGAAGCCGATGCCCCGGATCGCCTGGAGGGCCGCGACGAGCTCGGCCTGGGGACCCTCGGCGGCGACCTGCAGGAGCGCGCCCTCGAGGCGCTTGACCCGTTCGGACGCGGCCCGGGCCACCGCGAGGTAGTCGCCGAGCACGACCGCGTCGGCCGTCCGCTCGAAGGTCAGCCGGCCGAGCCAGGCCTCGTGCGCCCGGCTCCAGGCGCGCACGCCGGCGGTGGGCTGGATGCCCCGGCGCAGCAGGAACTTGGAGAGCCGATGGCGGGCACGGAGCTGGTCGGCCTTGGCGTCGTCCCTCGCCCGGACCAGGTCGCGCAGCGCCTCCCCGGCCTCGTCGGGCACCCACACCGCGACCAGGTCGCCGCTGCGCAGGAGGCGCGCCAGCTTGGCCGCATCGCGCCGGTCGGTCTTGACGCGCTCGCCCGGCCGCACCGGGATGAGCGAGGGCGCGACGACGATGCACTCGATGCCCATCGCGCGCACCTGGCGGTGGAGCGCGTAGCCGGTCGGGCCCGCCTCGTAGGCCACGGCCAGCCGATGGCCGTCGTCGCCGAGCCGCTGCAGCAGGCGCCGCACCGACGCGGCATCGTTGGCGATGACCCCATGGTCCTCCGGCTCCCCGTAGGGACCGGCCACGGCCGCCGAGATCGACGCCTTGTGGACATCCAGCCCGACGAAGCGGGTACGCTCAGACATGGACCGGCCTCCCGTATGTGGCTCTGTGCGGGCAAGCTCAGGCGACCCGCGCAATCCACGATTGTGCGCGAGTGCCGGTCCTTCCATGTTGACTAGACCCGATGGCGTTGCTCGGATCGCGGCTGATGCTTCGGCATGCGCCCTCCGGCTTCCCTCCGGAGCCGTCGCGCTCCGTGTGGGATCTCTGTCGTTGTGCGTCGGCAGGTGCCGTAGCAT
>DASYGU010000219.1:0-2411 GCA_035999355.1 Candidatus Limnocylindria bacterium
GGCGGCTGGAGGCCTATGAGCGCGAGATCACCGATCGCGACCGCACGGATTCGACCCGCGCCGTGGCGCCGCTTCGGCGCGCCCCTGGAGCACTCGTCCTGGACACCGGTGAGCTGGATGTCCATGCCTGCGTGGCGGCGATCGTGGCCGCGCTCCCACCCCGGCCGGCACCGTGACCCGCGGCGACGCCCGCCACCTGCCGCGGACCTGGGCCTACAGGCCGGGTGGCCTGGTCATCGGTCTCATCATCAACTTGTTCGGGGGGACTCGAACCGAGGGGCTCGAGTTCCTGCCGCGCACCGGCGCCGCGATCATCGTCGGCAACCACTACACCATGGCCGATCCGATCGTGGCCGGCTGGGCCACCTGCTGGCAGATCGGCCGGGTCGTGCACATGATCGCCAAGATCCAGATCAAGGGCTGGCCCGTGCTCGGCTGGTTGGGGAGCCAGTGCGGGGTCATCTACGTCCGTCGAGGCACGAGTGACCTCGAGGCCCAGCGGGCCCTGAACGCGGTGCTGGCCGCCGGTCGCCCGATGATCATCTTCCCCGAGGGCACCCGGAGCACGACTGGCGGCCTCATCACGGCCCGCAATGGTGCCGCGCTGCTCGCGTTCCGCAGTGGCGCCCCGATCGTGCCGATCGGGATCACCGGCACCGAAGGCATGCTCAGCTGGCGCGCGATCTTCGGCCGCCGTCCGCGTGCGACGGTGAGGATCGGCCAGCCGTTCACCCTGGGCCACCGGCCGGACGGCCCCATCGACCGGGCCGAACTGACCGCGGCGACGACCCGGATCATGCGCGAAGTGGCGGCCCTGCTTCCGCCGGCCCAACGGGGCGTCTACGGCTGATTCGCCGATCGGCTCCTAGAATGAGGTCGTCATGACCGCATCAGGCGCCTCTTCCGCGCCCAGCCGACCCGAGGTCCGCATCGCCGAGCGGGCCGGCTTCTGCTACGGCGTGCGGCTGGCGATCGACAAGGCGCGCCAGGCGTCCGAGGCCGGCGAAGAGGTCACGACCCTTGGTCAGCTCGTCCACAACCCCGGCATCAAGGCCGATCTCGAAGCCCGCGGCATCCAGACCGCCGAGCTCGCCGACCAGGTGGAGGGCGGAACCCTGGTCGTCCGTGCGCACGGCGTTCCGCGCGATGAGCTGGAGACGCTCAGGGCCAAGGGCGACATCCAGCTCGTCGACGCCACGTGTACCTGGGTGCTCCAGAGCCAGAAGGCCGCCCGCGAGCTGGACGAGGCGGGGTACACCGTCTGCATCATCGGCCACGAGAACCACCCCGAGGTCCGCGGCGTTCGCTCGTACGCCGGCGAGAAGCATGTCGTGGTCGATGACATGGACCGATCCACCTGGGAGCGCGTGCCGCGCACCAAGAAGCTCGGCGTCCTGAGCCAGTCCACCATCCTGCCCTCCAAGCTCGAGGAGTTCGCCGCGTTCTGCCTGAGGCGCTGCCACGACCTGCGGGTGGTGAACACGGTCTGCCCGGTCACCCTCACCCGCCAGGACGACTCGGTGAAGCTGGCCGCGGAGGTGGACGCCATGGTCGTGGTCGGGGGCAAGAACAGCAGCAACACCCGCGAGCTGGCGGTGAAGTGTGCCCAGGTCCTGCCCGACACGATCCATGTCGCCGATGCGGACGAGCTCGAGACCGAGCACGCCGGCTGGCTGACCGGCAAGGCCCGGATCGGGATCACGGGCGGGACGTCCACCCCCGAATCAGACCTCGAAGAGGTCCGCGACCGGATCTACGCTCTGGCTGACGCTGCCTGACGCGTCCGCCCGGTCAGGTCGGAAGCAGCTCGCGGAGGGCCTGTTCCAGGCGGTCGTAGCCGAGACTGGCCCTACCGATCAGGAAGTTGTGCTCCGCATCCGCCGCAATGCGGTCCGGATCGGCCAGGAGTGATCGAACCCCCTCCACCGCCTCGTCGGTAACGGTGCCGGCGATCTCGACGAACCGGAAGCCGAGCGGACGAATATCGGCGTCATAGACCGGGTAGCGGTTCACGAACACCGGCTTGCCGAAGAACACCGCCTCGATGATCGCGTTGCCAAAGCCCTCGTACAGGCTCGGGTAGGCGATCAGGTCGGCGGCGAGGTACGCCTCGGTCAGGGAGTGGGCCGGGTTGATCGGGCGGCCCTCGAGGTCGGGCGCGAACCGGTCCGCCGCGTATCGAAGGTTGACCTTCGCCCGCTCGGCCTGGCGCTCGAGGGCGATGAGGTAGTCCAGCCCCTCGTCCCCGGCCGGGCTGGTGATGAGAACGACTGCTTCCGGATCGCCGAGCCGTCCGACCAGCTCGATGGTCAGCTCGATGCCCTTGCGCGGGATGACCCGGGTGGGCTGCACGATCAGCAGGCCGGTCTCGCCCATCCCCAGCTCGGACCGCATGTCGCGCCGCACGTCGT
>DASYGU010000229.1:0-7459 GCA_035999355.1 Candidatus Limnocylindria bacterium
TTCACGTTCCGAGTCCAGCGCGAGATGGCCCGCATCCTGGCCGCGATGGGCGTGCCCGACCCCGAGCAGGCGGTCCGCACCGGTGGCTATCGGGTGATCACGACCCTGGACTACCCGCTCCAGCAGGTCGCCCGGTCGGAGGTCCAGCGCTGGGTCGCGGCCCTGGCTGACAAGAACGTGCACAACGGGGCGCTGGTCGCGATCGACTCGGCGACTGGCGAGATCATCACCTACATCGGCAGCATCGACTACTACAACCAGACCGACCCACGGGTCCAGGGCCAGTTCGACGTCGCTGGCCTGGCCCGCCGCCAGCCGGGATCGGCGTTCAAGCCAATCGTTTACACGTCGGCCTTCAAGGCGCGGCAGGCCACGGTCTCGACCATGTTCGTGGACGCGCTGACCAACTTCGGTAACGATCAATTCAAGTACGAGCCCACGAACGCCGATATCAAGGAGCACGGCCCGGTCCTCGCCATGGACTCGCTGCGGTACTCCCTGAACATCCCGTCGGTCCAGATGCAGGGCCTGGTCGGGCCGGACGTGACGGCCACCTTCGCCGAGTCACTCGGCATCGCCAGCTACGACTACATCATGGCCCAGGATCCCGGCCTTTCCCTGGGCCTCGGCACCGTCCCGGTCAACCTGACCAACTTCACCCAGGGCTACAGCGTCTTCGCCCAACAGGGCACGCTCCACCCGGCGACCGCGATCCTCGAGATCCAGGACCGCGACGGCAACGTGGTCTACTCCCGCGAGCAGAACGGGCCGGAGACGACGACGCCGATGACTCCGGCCGAGGCGTACCTCACCCACTGGATCATCGAGGGCAACACCAACCCTGCCACCAACCTGCTGTGGGGCCCGCGCGCGCAGCTGTTCGACGTCCACGGCCAGCGCTTCCAAGCAGGATTCAAGACCGGGACGACCGACGACTTCAAGGACGTGTCGGGCATGGGCTACATCCCCGGCAGCCTCACGGTCGGGGTGTGGATGGGCAACAACAACCAGGAGCCGATGTCGAACGCGCTGGGCCAGGGCCTCTTCTCGGCCGACGGGCCGCTGTACCTGTGGCACGACTTCATGGACCGCGCGGTCAACGAGCCGTGGGACTGGAACGGCCACACGCCGGTCGTGAGCCAGGACTTCGCCCGCCCGGCGGGCGTGGTCATGGCCAACGTCTGCCGCTTCAGCGGGATGACTCCGGGTGGGTGCGGCCAGACGATCTCGGTCCCGTTCCTGGAGGGCACTCTTCCGCCCAAGGACAACGTCCACCACGCCGACCAGTGGCACCCGGGCGGCTGCTTTGACATCGTCCAGTACGTCCAGCAGGCCGGGCGGCCCCAGAACTGGGTGAATGCCGCTGCCAGCTGGGCGGACAAGGTCAACAACGGCCGCCGGGCGAGCTCCGGCAGCCCGTACGCGGTCTCCCCGCTGTACGGCAATGGCGGCTTTGGTGGTCCGTTCTGCGGCCAGGTAAAAGCGACGCCCAAGCCAACGCCCAGCCCGGAACCATCGAACGGCTGCCCCTTCCCGCCGCCGTTCTGCCCGACCCCGAGCCCACAGTCCAACGCACCCGTGGCCGGCGGTGGCCCACCCATCGACGCTGGCCTCCTCATCCCCGCCTTCGCGATACCGCTCCTCGGGGGTGGAGCCTCATACCTGTTGCGCCTGACCCGGCGCAAGCACTGAGCCACCACTACCGCGCATGGCCCGGTCCGTCCTGACCCTCATCCTTGCCGGTGGGGAGGGGGAACGCCTGTCGGTGCTGTCCCAGGTGAGAGCGAAGCCGGGCGTGCCGTTCGGGGGGAAGTACCGGATCATTGATTTCTCGCTGTCGAACGTCGTGAACTCGGGCCTCACCGACGTGGGCATCCTGACCCAGTACGCCCCACGCTCGCTCATCGACCACATCGGCGTGGGCCGGCCGTGGGACCTCGACCGGAGCCGCGGCGGGGTGAGCCTGCTCCAGCCGTACGTCGGCCGTGGGCGCAAGCGCGAGTGGTACCGCGGAACCGCCGATGCGGTCCTCCAGAACCTGGAGTACATCGAGGATCGCGATCCGGAGCTCGTCCTCGTCCTGGCCGGCGACCACGTGTACAAGATGGACTACCGCCCGTTCATCGCCCTCCATCGGGCGCGTGACGCGGATCTCACGGTCGCCGTTCGCCGCGTCCCGTTGGCCGATGCGAATCGGTTCGGGATCCTCGAGGTGGGCGACGAGGGCCGGGTGACGCACTTCGTGGAGAAGCCGGAAAACCCGACCTCCAACCTGGTGAGCATGGGGGTCTACGCCTTTCGCTGGCCGCTCCTGCGCGAGGTGCTCTCCGCCGAGCGCCTGGACTTCGGCCGCGACGTGCTGCCGGCCATGGTCCAGTCCGGCCGGGCGGTCCATGCCTACGAGTACCAGGGCTACTGGCAGGACATCGGGACGGTGGACGCCTACTGGCAGGCGAGCATGGACCTCGTCGCCGACCAGCCGCCACTGGATCTGTACGAGACCGGCTGGCTGATCTACACCCGCAGCGAAGAGCGAGCGCCGGCCCATATCGGTGCCGATGCCCGAGTCACCCGCAGTCTCGTCAGCCACGGCTGCATCATCGAAGGAGCCGTGGATCGCAGCATCCTGTCGCCCGGCGTGCGGGTGGGGGCCGGCGCGGTCGTCCGGGAGTCGATCGTCATGTTCGACACCGAGATCGGTCCGGGGGCGGTCGTGGACCGGGCGATCATCGACAAGGAATGCGTGATCGGCGCGAACGCGCACGTGGGTGACGGCCGAGTCCTGCGCCCCAACCGGAGCGAGCCCGAGCGCCTGTTCAGCGGCCTGACCCTGGTGGGCAAGCAGGCGCAGATCCCGGCACACACCCGGATAGGGCGAAACTGCCGGATCGATCCCTCCGTGACCGAGGCCGACTTCCCCCGACGCCGGGTGGCGGCGGGGGACACGGTGGTGCACGCTGGTTGAGCTCGGCGCGGCAAGCGCCGGCTCCAACGCGACGACCGGCGACATGGCCCCGCCCCTCGACGCCTGGCTCGACGACCTGGGCCTGGTCCCGGTCGGCCAGACGGCAGAGCCGCACGAGCTGGCCCTGAGCCGCGACGTCATCCTCGACGGGGAGCGCCGGTTCGACCTGCGGGTCACGATCGCGTGGGCGGCGGGAATGGGTCTCCACCTGTGGGCCTACTACGGGCTCGACTCGATGGAGCTGCCCCGACGGACGCTGCTCCGGCTGCTGGGCGCCAACGCCGAACTTCCGTTCGTGAAGTTCGCCGTGACCGAGGAGGACCGGCCGATGCTCATCGCCGAGCTGCCACCGATCGCGGTCGACCGCGACGAGCTCGGCCGAGCCCTGGCCCGGCTGGTGGTGGTCGCCGACCGGCTCCTGACCGAGACCGCCCCGGCCATCGCGGATCGCGGCCGATTGCCGGACTGGACCGGGCGCGTGACTCGCAACCCAGCACTCCTGGACCGATACCGGGCCGAGGTCGAAGCCACGATGCCCGAATGGCCACCGTCGGAGGGGAACCGATGAAGGCCGGACCGATGCGCGCTGGACCAATGCGGGGCGGTCGGGTGGCCCTGTCGCTCATCGCAGCGATCGCGGCATTCGGCGCAGCCACCGCGGTCCCCGGGGGTGTGGCTGCCGCCGAGTACGAGATGACGACCCACGCCAACTACCTCGTGGACGAGGACGTCGCCCAGGTGGCGATCACCGTGGACATCGCCTTCAAGAACACGTTCGCCCCGCCCGCGGGCCAGGTCAGCCTGTTCCGCACCATCCGGGTCGCGATCCACGACCACGCGGCGGCGGTGTCCGCCCGCGATGCGACCGGCGCGCTGACCGTGACGGTGGCGGTGTCCGGCGGTGTCAACGTGGCGACCATCACCCCCCGCGCACCGGTCAGGTATGGCCAGACCGCGACACTCACGCTGGCATACGAGCTGCACGACGGGGACGACCCCACGATCCGGATCGGCGAGCACCTCGTGAGCTTCCCGGCGTGGGGATTCGGGACCCAGAGCGAGGTCCGGGTGGACCTCGCTGCCGACTACGAGGTCCGGGTCGACGGCGACGCGCTCGAGGCGACGGTCGAGGACGACCGCACGATCCTGACCAGCGGCGCGATCGACGACCCTACGCATTGGCTCACGCACGTGGGCGCGACGCGCGAACCCACGTATGACACGCTCCAGGAGGCCGTCGCGCTGGAGGGTGGCACCGCCGACCTCCAGGTCAAGCACTGGGAGGACGACCCGGAGTGGGGCCAGGCCACCATGGCGCTGGTGGTGGACGCGCTGCCGCTGCTGGAGGAGACCTTTGGCCTTCCGTACCCGGCCAACGGGCCGCTGGTCATCACCGAGACGGTGACCGCCGGCGGACCGGACGTGGAGGGAGACAACGGAGAGCTGGCGGTTGGCTTCACCGAACCCCCGTTCACCGTCCTGCACCAGGTCGCGCACCGCTGGGCCGGCGAGTCGCTGACCGGCGACCGTTGGCTGCTCGAGGGACTCGCGTCGTGGGCCGCGGGTCAGGTCTCGGCCGAGCTCGAGATCGACCTGCCCTACGATCCCGCCGCCGTGGCCGCGGACATGTCGGAGAACGCATTCCCGCTCGCCGAATGGAACGGCGACGACCATCCGCCCGCGGTTGACGCGTGGGCATACGCCGCCTCCTGGGACCTGATCAACGACGCTGCCACCCAGGCGGGTCCCGCGGCCTTCCAGATGGCCCTCGCCCGGATGGAAGCGGGCCTGGACGGCTACGACCCGCTGACCGATACCCCTCCCGACCCCGCCGCGGAACCGGTCACGATCACCTCACGTTCGTACCTGGACCAGCTGGACGCGGTGACCACCGAGCCCGTGGTCGAGGCCCTCGCCACCCCGGTCCTGGGCGAGGACGGCGCGGCAGCCCTGCCGGCCCGAGCGGAGGCGCGGAGCGCGCATGACGCGCTCCTGGCGGCCGCCGGCGACTGGGGCGATCCGGATCCGGTCCGCGCGGCCATGGTCGAGTGGCGCTTCGAGGACGCCATGACCGAGATGGCCATCGCGAGCGGCTGGCTCGCCGAGCGCGACGTGCTGCTGCGCGAGATCGCGGGCGTCGGCATGACCGCGCCCGAACGGCTGAGCGCGGCATACCGGCTCCATGGAGGCGGTGGAGAGGCGTGGATCGAGATCGAGGCCGAGCGGGCGGTGGTGAACGCCTACGACGACGCAGCCGCGGCCGTCGCGGCGGGGATCGACCCCGTCGCGCGGGTGGGCCTGATGCTGGGCCCCAGCCCTGAAATGCGGGTCGCAAACGCGGCGGCCGACTTTGCGGCCGGCGACCTGCGGGCGGCGGCCGACGAGCTGGCGGCGCTGACCCACGACCTGGATACCGCCACCGCCAGCGGCCTGGTGCGGATCCTCGGCTTGATCGTGGCCGTGGCCGCCGCCGTGCTCCTGGGCATGATGGCCATGCGCCGACGCCGGACGGGGACCAACTACACTCCCGAGCCATGAGCGGCGAGGACTCCACCGACCGCGCCACCGCGACCGATGCCTCGGACGGGGCCGGCCGGTTCGAGCCCCTGGACGAGGTCCTGAGCGGTCAGACCGCGGACGTCTACTTCGAGCGGGCCCAGGCGATCCTGAAGGCAGAGCATCTCGACCCGGTGGTCGTGATGGAGGTCTTCTCGCGCGACGCCGGGATCCTGTGCGGAGCAGCCGAGGTCCATGCCTACCTGGGCAAAGTCCTCGGCGCCGGCAACGGGCATGACCCGATGCCCATCGTCGACTCCCTGTCCGACGGCGACCCCTTCGGATCGAAGGAGGTCGTGATGCGGATCGAGGCCCGCTACTCCGCTTTTGGGCTGTACGAGACCGCTGTCCTGGGCACCCTGGCCCAGTGCTCCGGTTGGGCAACCGCGGCCCGCGCGATCGTCGAGGCCGCGGCGCCGATCCCGGTCATCGGCTTCGGGGCGCGCCACGTCCACCCCAGCGTGGCGGACCAGATGGACTACGCCAGCGTGATCGGCGGCTGCATCGGCGCGTCCACCCCGGCCGGGGCGCGGATGGCCGGCCTGTCACCGACGGGGACCATGCCCCATGCGCTGGTCCTCATCTTCGGCGATACCGTCCGCGCGGCCGAGGCGTTCGACCGCCACATCGACCCCGAGGTTCCCCGCATCGTGCTTGTGGATACCTTCAAGGACGAGGCCGAGGAGGCGCTCCGGGTCGCTGAAGCGCTGGGCGATCGTTTGTGGGGCGTCCGGCTGGACACACCATCCGAGCGGGGGCGGGTCACACCCGACCTTGTGAAGGAGGTTCGTGCCCGCCTGGACCTGGCCGGACATGACCACGTGAAGATCGTCGTCTCCGGCGGGCTGGACGCCGAGCGGATCGGCGTGTTCAAGGAGGCGCTCGCGCCGGTCGACTCGTTCGCGGTCGGTTCGGCCATCTCCGACGCCAGCCCGATCGACTTCACTGGCGACCTGAAGGAGATCGACGGCAAGCCGATCGCCAAGCGCGGCCGGATCCCGGGCCGAACCGAGAACCACCGGCTGAAGCGGCTCGCCCTCTAGCCTCGACCCAGGCGCCGCGCCAGCCAGAAGATCCCGACCAGCGACTTCGCGTCGTTGATCGCGCCGTCGGCCACCGCGGTCAGCGCCTCATCCAGGGTCAGCCAGGTGCGCTCGAGCGCCTCATCCTCCGGACCGGTGACGTCGACCGGCGACAGGTCGGTGGCAAGCCACAGGCTCAGGTACTCGGTGCAGAACCCGGGCGCCGTCCAGAACGCCGGTCCGGCCTCCCACGTGCCCGCGCTCACCCCGCACTCCTCGGCCAGCTCACGCTCGGCGGTCTGCCGGGGCTCCTCCCCCGGGTCGCGGGTCCCAGCCGGGATCTCGAGCGTCTCCCGCCCCGCCGCCTGGCGCCATTGGCGCACCGCGGCCATCCGTTCACCGTCCCACGCCAGGATCCCCACCGCGCCGGGATGCTCGATGATCTCCCGCGTGGCGGGCCGTCCATCGGCCATTACCACCTCGTCCACCCGCATCGTGAGCAGCCGTCCCGCGTACGCAACCCGAGATTCCACCGTTCGCTCTTCCATGACCCGATCTTGCCATTCCGGACCCCCCGCCTGCCCCTGCTAGCATCGATGCTCGTGATCTCGGTCCACGGTCTCGAGCGTCGGTTTCGCACGGTCACCGCCGTGTACGACCTGTCATTCAGCGTGCCCGCAGGCCAGGTCTACGGACTCCTCGGTCCGAACGGCGCGGGCAAGACCACCACCATCCGGATGCTGGCCGGGCTCATCGCGCCCACTGCCGGCACGGCCGAGATCGCGGGACATCCGCTCGGATCGGACAACGCCGCCATCCGGGCCATGACCGGGATCCTGACCGAGAGCCCCGGCCTCCATGACCGGCTCACTGCGCGTCAGAACCTCGCCTACTACGGCCGCCTGTACGGCCTGAC
>DASYGU010000015.1:0-3779 GCA_035999355.1 Candidatus Limnocylindria bacterium
GGTGGACGAGCCGGGCGCTATCGGTCCCGCCGGATCAGGTGACCGGCGTTCCCGCTCCCGCGGCTGGCGCTTCCGGGGTCTGTGGCGCCTGCGAACCCTTCGTCGGGCGGACCCGGCGGAAGATCTTCCAGGCCACGAACGCCACGATCCCGAACACGATCAGGGCCGGGAGGCCCACGATCAGGAGCCAGATGCCGGCGCTGACCAGCCACTGACCAAAGCTCACGAGCGAGGCGACCGCTTCCTTGGCGATGGCCGTCGGGTCGAAGTCCTCGGTCGCCGCCTGAACGGGTTCAGGGACCGGGATGATGGAGACCGTCAGCGTCGCCAGGTCGACCTGGTCGGTGTAGTACTCGAGCTGTGCCTGGTACGACTCGATCTCGCCGCGAACCGCGAAGAGCTGGTTCTGGATGGCGAGGATGTCCTCGACCGTCTCCGCCCGGTCGAGGAGGTTGCGGTACTCCTCCTCGGCGGCGCGAAGATTTTCGAGCCGCGCCTCGATGTCGATGACAACGGCGGTAACGTCTTCCTCGTTGGTGGCCTCCGCCTTCACTTCGCCGTCAAGGTCGTGGATTGCGGCAATGGCGTCGTCGAAGCGGTCGGCCGGGATCCGCATGGTGAGGGTCGCGGAGTCCTCGAACTCGCCCTGGAACGAGTTGCTGATGAAGCCATCCAGCTCGACGGCGAGGGCTCGGACTTCGCCCACGGTCTCGGGGACGTTGTCGACCTCGACCGTGATCTCGCCGGTCCGGATGATGGACCGATCGGCCTCGGCCGGCGCGCCGGGGTCGCCGGAGAAGTTGCCGTCCTCGTCGACGACCGTCGGTGCGCCGCCGGGGACGTCACGACCCTCGCCGCCGACTCCCGCAGGCACTTCTTCGGGCTTGGCACCCGTTGAGGCCTGCTGGCAGGCGGCCAGGATGAGGACCAGTGCGGTGAGCAGGACCAGGAGCGCGGATCGTGAGGTCTTCACAGGGGTCTCCAGGGTTTGGTTATCAGCCCCCAGACGCCGCAGGTCGAAACGCGGTTCCCAACCGTGGTCGGCCCATATGATCCCGAGGTGAATCGGCCCAACCGCACGTTGCTCGCGCTCGTGGCCGCCGTGGCCTCGGCCAGCACGGCCTATATCGCTGTCTGGGTCGTGAGCTCCCTGGTCGTCCTCGAGATCACCGGGTCCGCGCTCGCGGCCGGCGTACCCAGCGCCCTTGCCGGGTTGGCGACCGCCTTCGGCGCCGTCGGCGTCGCGAACCTGGGGATCCGCTGGAACCGGCCGCGGGCCGTGGCCACCGGCTTCGTGGCGGCGCTCATCGGATGCGGTTTGGCCGTTGCCTCCATCCTCCTCGCATCCCTCCCTTGGCTGTTCGCGGCCAGTCTCGCGTTCGGGCTCGGCAACGGGGCGCTCCAACAAACCCGATTCGCGGCCGCCGATACGGTCGCCGCCGACCGCCGGGCGTGGGCACTGGGCATCGCGGTGTGGGGATCGACGGTGGGCGCGGTGTTCGGGCCGAACCTGGTCGGGGTGGCCGAGGCGCTCGCGCTGCCGATCGGCGCCGACCCGCTCGTGCTGTCGCTCGGGATCATTGGCCTCCTGTTCGGGACCGCCGTCCTGTTCGCCCTCCTCGCCGGGCGCTGGACGGCTCGCCTACCGGATGAACCAGGCGGGGAGCGGCAAGCCGGCTGGGCAGGCCGCCGGATCGGCTCCCTGTTGCGGGATCCGCACAGGCGGTCGGCGCTCGCGGCGCTGCTTGGCGCTCAGGTCGCGATGGTGCTGATCATGACCATGACGCCGCTCCACATTCACGCCGGTGGTGGGGACCTCGTGTTCGTTGGACTCGTGATCAGCGCCCACACGCTCGGCATGTTCGCGCTGGCCCCGCTCTCGGCCCGACTGGTCAGCCGGCAGGGGGCCACGCCCGTCGCGCTCGCCGGGATGGTCGTTCTCGCCGTCGCCGCGGTCCTGTCGGCTGTGGCCCCGCCTCACGACGGGCCCCTCCTCGCGCTTGCCCTCTTCCTCCTCGGCTATGGCTGGAACCTGAGCTTCGTGGCCGGCAGCGCGATGCTGGTCGAGGGCGCACCGTCAGCGGCCCAGACGCAGCGCCAGGGAGCGAGCGACTTCCTGGTCTTTCTCGCCGGGGCGACGGCCAGCATCATGTCCGGCGCGCTGCTGGCGGTCGTCGGTTTTGCGGCGATGTCGCTCCTGGGCGGGGCGTTCCTCGTCGTCCCGGCCGCGATCATCCTTCGCGAGCGGACGCGCGGTCCGGAGCCCGCCCCCGCTTGAGCTAGGGTCTGGACATATAGAACAATCGTTCTATACTCGACCGTCCGATGGTTGGACCGGACGCGTACTGCGAGCTCCACGTTCACAGCAACTTCTCGTTCCTCGACGGGGCAAGCCACCCGGAGGATCTCGTGGCCCGGGCGGCCCGGATCGGGATGCCGGCGCTCGCCATCACCGACCACGCGGGGCTGTATGCCGCGGTCCGGCTGTGGAAGGCAGCCGACGCGACCCGGACCGAAGACGCCCGCGGCGCGAGCCTCTCCCCGGTGGTGCCGATCCTTGGCGTGGAGCTCGCCATTCCCCGCGATGAGCGCGAGCTCCGCCTCGCGCGGCGCGGGCGGCGCATGGCGCTCCCACTCCGCGGCACGAAGGCCAGCCGCGGCTGGCCGGGGGAGCATCACGCCGGTCCCGCCCCCGGCGACCACCTCGTCCTGCTGGCTTGCGACCCGGCCGGGTACGCCGCCCTGTCGGGCATCGTGTCCGCCGGCCACCTGGCCGGCGAGAAGGCGTTCCCCGTGTTCGAGGCGGCCGCGCTGGAGGCGGCGCTGGACGAGGCGAAGGGCCATCTCATCGGGCTGAGCGGCTGCCGGAACGGAGAGATCCCGCGGCGACTGCTTGCCGGGGAGCGGGCCATGGCCCGGATGGCGGCGGACCGGTGGGCCGGCCACTTCCCCGACGGGGACTTTTGCGTGGAGCTGTCCCACCACCTGCTCCCCGACGACGACTGGCTCGTGGCGGAGCTCGCCTCCCTCGCCGACGAAGCGGGCCTGCCCACCGTCGTCACCAACGAGGTCCACTACGCCGAGGCGGCCGGCCATCGGCTCCAGGACGTGCTGGTCGCCATCCGCCACGGCGCCTCGCTCGACGACACGCGCGAGCTCCGCCTCCAGAACGCCGAATATCGGCTCAAGACCGGGCCCCAGCTCGCGCTCATCGGGGCCGGACTACCCGATCCTCGCGCCCGGCGTGCCTGGCACGACGGGATGGCGCAGGCGGCCGCCATCGGTCAGGCCTGCAGGCTGGACCTGGGCTTCGAGCGCTATCGGTTCCCCGGCTTCACCGTTCCGGACGGCGAGACGCCCTTCTCGTACCTGTACCAGCTTGCCCATGACGGCTTACGGCGCCGGTATCGGCCCATTACCAAGCAGGCGCTCGAGCAGCTGACCCACGAGCTGGGCGTCATCGACCGCACGAACCTGTCCGAGTTCTTCCTGATCGTGTGGGACCTCATGGAGTTCGCGCGGCGGAACAAGATCATCGGCCAGGGGCGGGGGAGTGCTGGCGACTCGATCGTGGCCTACTGCCTGGGCATCACCAAGGTCGATCCGATCGAGCACAAGCTCCTGTTCGAGCGCTTCATCAACGAGGCGCGGGCCCTGCCCGACATCGACATCGACTTCGACGTCAACCGGCGCGAGGAGGTCATCCAGTACCTCTACCGCCGATACGGCGTCGACCACGCGGCCATGGTCTGCAACGTCATCACCTACCGCGCCCGGTC
>DASYGU010000033.1:0-7296 GCA_035999355.1 Candidatus Limnocylindria bacterium
GATCAGGTCCAGCGCGGCCGCTTCAGCAGCGAGGGTCGCGCCTCCGATCGCGATATCGCCCTCGCCCGGCTCGGCCCGCAACTGCTCGATCTCCTCCGCCAGGCCGCCGGAGACCAGGCGGGCATTGCCCTCCACCGCCGACAGCGTCGTGGAAAACACCACCTTGGGGAGCGGATTCCAGAGCGCGGCCCACTCGAGCTCTGCGTCGTCGAGCGATCGATCCTGGTCGGCGGTCTCCCAGTACAGCATCGTCTCGTACAGCCGTCGTCCCAGCAGATGGACGCCAATCCCTCGAATCTCGTCGATCCAGAAGCGAAAGACCTCCGCACTGGGCACCGTCCAGTCGAAGCCGCCGTCCGGCCCGACGATGTAGCCGTCAAGTGAGACGCTCATCGAATAAGTCACGCTGCGCATCAGCAGTCCTCCTCGCGTACGGCTTCTACGACCTGAGCGCTGTCGCCGCGTGCAACGCCTGACCCGATCGGATCAGGCCTCGTGAGCCAAGTTGGTACCGCATACCGGATTCGAACCGGTGATCTCCGCCTTGAGAGGGCGGTGTCCTAGGCCTCTAGACGAATGCGGCACGGCGTCTCTGGCGTCCGGGCTGGACCGGGCGGGAGTATAGCAAGGGCGCTCGAGAGCTCCCCAGAGACCTCTTGGCGAATGCATTCAGGATGCGGGTCGCAGCGTCAGGCGGAGCGGCCGACCGAAGACCGTGGCCAGGCGATCCACCTCCTCGCCGAGGCCCTGCCTAGGAGGCCGCCCGGCCTCGGAAAACCAGCTGATCGAAACCTCGTCATCGGTGCGTGCCCAGGTCCCGGACACCACGCCTCCAGCGATGACGAACGGCGCCTGACGGCTGATCAGCGCTCGCCGGGCTGGGGGCACGACGTGGCTGTCGTCGGTACCCGGACCCATCACCCACGGGTCGTACCCGGGGAGGAGACGCACAACCTTCGTCGGTCGGGTCGCGCCCAGCTCGTCGAGGTCGTCGACGAGGACGTAGGCAGTCTCGCCGTCGAGGTCAACGCGCGCCCGGCGGTCGCCCAGGGCGACGAGCCAGTCCCGCACCTTCCTCTCACCGGCGGTCTGCCAATACCGAATGTGCTGGATGGTTGCCGGTCCGTAGGCGCGGAGATAGGTCTCGACGACCCGCCTCCCGGCTTCGTCGGGCTCGGGGAGGCCGGCCCATCGCGGGTTGTCCTCGAGCCGCTGAAACGTCGGTTGGGCCCCGCGCGGGGCGCCGAAGCACACGACACCCTGCGAGAACAACGGCTTGAGGATGGTGTGCCAGTGCCTCGCGAAGGCAAAGTCGAGGTGCCGAAAGGCCGGGCGGGCGGTAACCGCGGCTCCCAGCTCCGATGGCGTCATCGGTCCGTCCGCCAGCGCCTCTCGCACCGCCTGCCGGAAAGGTTCCCAGTCGCCCGGGGCCAGCCCATAGAAGCTCTGCCAGCTGGGCAGCTCCCACTGCCGCTTGGCGGCCTTCAGCGCCAGGTAGGCGCCTCCGTCCTCCGGGGTCAGGAGATGAACGGCGCCACGCATCCCCCAGGCCCTGATGATTCGACCCTCTGCCAGCGCGGCATCGACTTCGCCCGCGGTCGAGTCCGCCCGGCGCAATCGCACGGCCAGCTCAGCCGATGCGGGCACCTGGGCCTGGACCGCACCCAGCCGGCGGACCACGTCCTCGACGGACGCGGTCCCGATGGGATCCAGGTACTGCCGGCTGAGTCGCCAGGCGAGGACCTGTGGCCAGCTGACCTTCACGGCCCGGCAGTCACGGCAGGCACGGCGGCCTCGGTCCGTCGCCGTTCGGCCCGGAACGCCGGGATGTACAAGGGCGCCGCGGCGGCGCACGCCACGCCGGCAACGAGCATGGCGGTCGAGAGCGAGGTTTCGCTGGCGATCGCGGTCAGCACGATCGCCCCGATCGCGGCGGCGGGGTGGAACACCATCGAGTTCAGCGAAAGAACCGTGGTCCGGTGGCTGGCATCCACCTCGCGGTGGAGCAGGGTCGAATGCAACGGGTTCGAGGCGCCGTGGGTCAGGTAGCAGGCCAGGTACGCGGTGATCAGTCCCACCACCCCGGCGACCAGGCCCATGGCGATGATGGTCAGGCCCTGCAGGATGCGCATCGCGATCGCGGCCCGGGCGACGCCGATCCGCCGGCTCACGACCGCAATCAACGCCGCACCGCCCGCCGCCGCGAACCACGCGGCCGAGCTCGCGGGTCCCATCAGGGCGGCGGCCTCGGTGTCGCTGCCAACGACTTCGCCCAGGCGGAGCGGGAACAAGGTCTCGAACGCGATGATCGCAAACCCCCAGAACAGCTCGACGGCGACCACGGCCGCCAGCACCCGCGACCGGCGGAGCAGCATGAGGCCTTCGCGGACGACGGTCGGGACTGCGCGCACGGAGGACGCGATGGCGCGGAATCCCGAGGTGGGGCGGGTCTCCGTCAGGAGGAGCAGCACCGCCCCCAGGTTGACGACCGCGAGCGCGAGCGCCACGAGGACCGGCAGGGCGAGGGTCTCCACGGCCGGCAACGGATCGAGTGCGACCAGGGCACCCGACAGGAGCGCGCCGGCCGCGATGCCCAGGCTGAGGACCGAGCTGCCGGCAGCCAGGCCCGACTCGATCCGCGCCTCCGGGTCCATGGCGTGGGTCGCGTCCACGTACCACGCCTCCAACGGCCCGCTGTCGAGCGCCCGGAAGATCGCGGTCAGGGTCGTGGCCAGGACGAATCCTCCCACCGAGTCGGCGATGTACAGCGTCGCGAGGCCGGCCAGGGCGAAAACGTACGCCAGCAGCAGCGTGGGCCGGCGGCCCAGGGAATCGGACAGCCCGCCGGTCGGCAGCTCCAGGATCAGGATGACGAGACCCTGGACCGACCCGACGAGGCCGATCTCGACCAGCGACAGGCCGCGCGAGACCATGAGCAGGACGATGACCGGGATCAGCAGGCCGGTCTGGAACCAGCGCAAGCCGATAAGGACCAGATAGCGGCGGCGGACGGCCGTCAGGTCAAGCGGGTTCATGGAGAGGGAACCGCGCGAACCATCGGTTGGTTGCCAGGCAGGAGCGCCGAGAGGCAGGTGCCAGCGCGCACCGGAGACACGGCGATCGTCTTGACCAGCACCGGACCGTGGGCCACGCTATGGCGCATCGTGATCGCGATTCTGACGCCCGCATGGCAGTAATCGAATCGGTCGCCGCGCCAGTTGACGCATCGTCAGTTGGTGAACAGGACGAGGCGGCGAAAGCGCTCCAGGCGGAGATCGCGGCGACGCGCCTCTGGATGGACGGCGATCGATTCTCGGACACGACGCGGCTGCATACCGCACGCCAGGTCGTCGAGCAGCGCGGCACGATCACGACCGACTACCCGATCGCCCGGGCGGCTGCCGACAAGCTCCACGCGAGGCTGCGCGAGCTGTTCGAGGAACGCCGCGCGGTCACGACCTTCGGACCGTATTCGCCGGGCCAAGCGGTGGCGATGAAGCGGGCCGGCATCGAAGCGATCTACCTCGGCGGCTGGGCCACCTCGGCCAAGGGATCGGCCGATGAGGATCCCGGCCCTGACCTGGCGAGCTACCCATTGGGCCAGGTTCCGGATGAGGCCGCCGGACTGGTCCGCGCGCTCCTGACCGCCGACCGGAATCAGCGGTTCGCCCGATCGCGGATGACCGATGCCGAACGGCAGGCCGTCCCGGAGGTCGACTTCAGCCCGATGATCATCGCCGACGCCGACACCGGCCACGGTGGTGACGCTCACGTCCGCAACCTGATTCGACGCTTCGTGGAGGCCGGCGTGCCCGGGTACCACATCGAGGACCAGAAACCGGGCGCCAAGAAGTGCGGGCACCAGGGCGGGAAGGTGCTCGTTCCGAGCGACGAGCAGATCAAGCGCCTGAACGCCGCCCGCTTCCAGCTCGATGTCATGGGGGTCGCGGGCATCGTCGTCGCGCGCACCGACGCCGAGGCCGCGAACCTGCTCGATGGCACGGCGGACGAGCGCGATCAGCCGTTCCTGCTCGGTGTCACCAATCGCGAGGTGCCGTCGTACAAGGTTGGTTACCTGGCAATCCTGCGGCGATTGCACCGGGCTGGCGCCACGGACATCAACGGCCATCTGCTGTACGCGGTCCCTGACGAAGAGTACGCACAGGCCGAAGCCTGGCTGGAGCAAGTGGGCCTGTTGGCCGAGATCGATGACGTCGGTCTGGCGCACGCCGCCGACCCGGCCGCCAACCCGGAGCACACGATCGACACGGTGGCCGACCGGTTCCTCACCGAGTGGCAGTCGCGGGCCAATCTCAAGACGTACGGCCAGGCTGTCGCGGACGCGATGGCCTTCCGGGCCGACGAGGGCATCGAGCTGGCGATGAGCGTCGACAACTGGCTGGCCTTCGCCGCGACCGCCTCGGGTCGCGCGGCCCGATCACGCGCGCGCGATATGGGCCTCGACGTGACGTGGGATCCCGAGCTGGCCCAGACGCCGGAGGGGTACTACCAGGTGGAGGGGGGTATCCCGTACGCGATCGCAAAGTCCTTGGCGGCTGCACCGTTCGCGGACGTGCTCTGGATGGAGACCAAGACGGCTGACCTCGCGGATGCCCGGGCGTTCGCGGAGGCGATTCATGCCGTGTATCCGGACAAGATGCTGGCCTACAACCTGTCGCCGTCATTCAACTGGGACACGACCGGCATGACCGATGAGGAGATGCGGCAGTTCCCCGAGGAGCTGGCGCGGCTGGGCTACGTGTTCAACTTCATTACGTACGGCGGCCATCAAATCGACGGCCTCGCGGCCGAGGAGTTCACGACCGCGTTGCTCGAGGACGGCATGCTGGCCCTCGCTCGCCTCCAGCGGAGGTTCCGCCTTCTGGAGTCGCCCTATCGGACCCCGCAGACGCTCGTCGGGGGCCCACGCGCCGATGCTGCGCTGCTGGCTGCGTCTGGCCAGACAGCCACGACCAAGGCGATGGGCGTGGGCTCGACCCAGGCCCAGCACCTCGTCCAGACCGAGGTGCCTCCGAAGGTGCTCGCCGGATGGCTGGCGAGCTGGGCGGAACATCACCACCCCGGCGGCGAACTTGCCGTATCGCTGCGGCCGCACACCGCCGGCTCCGATGTGCTGGAGCTGAGCATCACCGATCAGGCGGGCGAGAAACTGGCGAATGTCGTGTTCACCACCATCGCCGATCGACGCGGCCGGACGATCTTGTCGGTGCGCGATCAGAACATCTTCGATCCGACCCTGCGACGTAAGCGCCTCATGACCCTGCTCCATCTCTTCCTGATCTATCGCTATCGCGCCGATTCCATCCACTACCTCGTGCCCACCGACGACAACCGGCGCCAATGCGAGCGGATGCTGGAGATGGGCATCCTCGCGGCGGTGGCCGACGAGGTGGGCGACATCATCGTGGCCGAGGTTGGCACGGCGACGGTTCAGGCTCTCGTCCAGCCCGACAGCGAAGAGCGAGCGCGGCTCGTCAGCGGCGCCTGACCCAGGCGAGGCCGATCGCGGCCTGCAGGCGCTAGTAGGTGATCGACTGGCCGTCGGTGGCGGCCGAAGCGCGGATGACCTCGTCGATCACCTCGAGATCGACGTCGGACACGCGCTTGAATCGGATGCAACCTCGGCCCAGGTTCGCCTTGGGCAGCCTCGCGCCGTACGGCTCGAGGCCGATGGGACCGGCGTACAGCGAGATGTACTGCTTGTTCGAGGCGAGGGCGATGCACATCCAGTCGCCCGATCGGGACTTGCCCTGGTAGTGGTAGCGGCCGTAGCTCAGGAATCCGCGGTCGACGTATCGGCTCAGGCCGGGAGCCACCTTCCGGATCCTCGCATCCAGCTCCTCGAGCTGCGGACGGCGGACGTCATCCAGCGCCGCCAACCAGGCGTCGGGATCGGTCGGGGCGGTCGGCGTCTGGCCGTACATGCCCTTCTGCGTAGCCATGGTCAGCGGCGGCCGGCGCCCACCAGGTCGGCCTGGGCGGCCATCATCCCGTGCCGTCGCTCCTCGAGCCAGCCGAGGATCGACCCCGCAACGAGGGGCCATGTCTCCGAGCCCATGACCAGCCCGAAGTGGCTGGCGCCGGGGATGTACTCGTAGGTCGCGCCGAGCAGATCGGCCGTGCGACGCGCCTCGGACGGGTGGATGACGTCGTCCAGCCCCGCGCCGATGACGAGGGTCGGGACCTGGATCCGGTTGGGATCAATGTCCACGCCCAGCATCCGCTCCTGGCGGGCGAGTCCAGACTCGCGCGCCCCGACGAGCAGCTCTTGCATCTTCGACAGGTCCTCGGTCGACATGTCCGGCATCCAGGCCTGGAGCTCCTCCTGCGGGGCGCGCCAGCCCCACCATTCGGCGTCGTACACCGGCGGGACGGACTTCAGCTCGTGGTCCGCGGGTCGGCGGGGCAGGGCCGCGGCCGGCGGCGAGGGGGCCAGCAGGACAAGCCCGAGCACCGGGCGGGTCTCCGCGTACAGGAGGGCGGCGAGGGCGCCCATTCCCCAGCCGATGAGGATCGGCGGCCGACCCAGCTGCCGCGCGGCGACCCCGATGTCATTCGCGTAGTCGCGCATCCGGGTCTCGGCCAGCTCGGTCAGGTCCGAGGTGAAGTGGCCGCGCAGGTTGAGGGCGTGGGCCTCCCAACCGCGCTCGGCGAAATAGGCGGCAAAGCTCGCCCACAGCCAGGATCCGGTCAGGACGCCGTGGACGAGGAGGAGTGGCGGTTTGCGGCTGCGCCGCTCGGGCTGGTGGGTCTCGACATGGATGCCCTCGGGCTCGATGAAGACCTCGTCACGCTTGATCGCCTGGACCACGGATGCTCAACCCTCCAGCGGATAGAAGACCATGCCGGTCAGCAATTTGGGATAGAAGAACGTCGATTTCTGCGGCATCACGTCCCCGGCAGCGGCCACCGCGGTCAGTTCCTCCAACCGGGTCGGGCGCACCAGGATCGCAGCCGCCACCTCGCCCCGGGCTACACGACCGCGGGCATCGGCCTCGCTTCTAGTGTAGAGGAGCATCTCCCCGGCGGCCACGTCCGCCGCCGAGATGCCGAGCCGATCGCCGAGCACCGCCGCGTGCAGGAGCGCGAGGTCCAGCGTTCGGGCCGGTTCGGACCCTGGTTCGCGTCGCATCCGGTCGGCCGCGGCATCCACGTCGCCGATGACCAGCCACCCTTCGCCGTCGGGCAACACCAGCCCGAACACGGCTTCCTCGGCGTCGCGAATGTCCGCCATCCGCTCCCCCAGCGCCTCCGGCGCGACGGGGACGGCCTGGA
>DASYGU010000037.1:0-5805 GCA_035999355.1 Candidatus Limnocylindria bacterium
CGGAACTGCCGATCGCCTGGCCGCCATGGGTCCGGAGCACGGCTTCGAGGTGGTCACGATTGACCCCGAGCTCGACGATGGCCCGATCTCGTCGACCCGGATCCGCGAGGCGCTCGTTGCCGGCGACGTGGTCATCGCCACCCGCCTCCTTGGGCGTTGGCCGGCTCTCAACGGGATCGTCGTCCGCGGCGACGGTCGAGGCCGCGAGCTCGGCTTTCCCACCGCCAACCTGCGATTCGACTACCACCCGGTCGTGCCCGCGCTGGGCATCTACGCCGGCGTGGCGAACGGCATCGGCGCCCTGGTCAGCATCGGCAGGCGGCCGGTCTTCCATACAGATGGTGCCGTCGTGGTCGAGGCCAACCTGCTCGACTGGGATGGCGACCTGTACGACAAACCGCTGCGCGTGGAGCTGGTTGCGCGTCTTCGCGACGAGCAGCCGTTTGCATCAATCGACGCATTGGTGGAGCAGATGCATCGCGACGAGGGAGAGGCGCGGGCCGCGCTGATCTCGGTGCTCTGATACGATGCGCACGTTCATGAGTTTGAAATGGAGGAATGAGTGCCGTTAGACCCGGCCACGAAGGTCGCTGTCGCCAATGATTTCGCCACCCACGACGGCGACACCGGTTCGCCCGAGGTGCAGATCGCGCTCCTGACCGAGCGGATCAAGTCCCTGACGGACCATCTGCGCAGCTATCCCAACGACAATGCCTCGCGCCGCGGGCTTCTGAAGCTCGTCGGGCAGCGCCGCCGACTCCTGGCATACCTCGTCCGCACGGACGTGGATCGCTACCGGACGGTCATCGCTCGCCTCGGCCTGCGTCGGTAACGTCACCAACCCACTGACCCGGCTCAGCCGGGTTTCGACTCGTTCGCGTCCACCGCGACGCACCCCATCCGAGCCGCGCCACCCTGATTGGATTGGCCGCGCCGGAAGGGGCCCACACACTGGAGGAACCTCTTGGCTATCAAGGTAGAAACTGAAATCGGCGGGCAGACCCTGTCCATGGAGACGGGCAAGCTCGCCGAGCAGGCCGATGGATCGGTCCTGCTCCGCTACGGCGACACGGTCGTCCTGGCCACCGCCGTCGCATCCGAGCCCCGCGAGGGGATCGACTTCTTCCCGCTCACCGTGGATTACGAGGAGCGGATGTACGCCGCGGGCAAGATCCCCGGCGGATTCATCAAGCGCGAGTCGCGCCCGTCGGAGGCGGCCATCCTGGCCATGCGCCTCACCGACCGCCCGATTCGCCCCCTGTTCCCGAAGGGCTACAAGAACGACGTCCAGGTCGTCCTGACCGTCCTCAGCGCGGATCAGGAGAACGATCCCGACATCCTGGCCGTGAATGGTGCCTCCGCCGCGCTGAGCGTGAGCGGGATCCCGTTCCTGGGCCCCGTCGGCGCGGTCCGCGTCGGCCGGATCAACGGCGAGTTCGTGGCCAACCCGACCACCAGCCAGCTCGAAGAGAGTGAGATGGACCTGGTCGTGGCCGGCACCCGCGACGCGATCATGATGGTCGAGGCCGGGGCCAAGATCCTGCCCGAAACGGTCATGCTCGACGCGATCACCTGGGGCCACAACGAGCTCCAGAAGTCGATCGAGCTGCAGGAGAAGCTGGTCACCAACTCCGGTGTCCAGAAGCGGACCCCGTTCCTCGGCCCCAAGGCCGATTCCATCGTCAAGCTGGGGAAGGCGCTCAGCAAGCCCGGGACCGAGTTCGTGATCCTCGACGTCGAGACCACTGCGATGAAGCCGGAGAACGGCTACATCGTGGACATCGCCGCCCTGAAGGTGCGCGATGGCGCGGTCGTGGACCGCTTCGAGTCACTCGTCAACCCCGGTCGCTCGATCATTGGTCACCAGGTCCACGGTTTGACCGATGAGGACGTCTCCTCGGCCCAGACCGCGGCCGAAGTGCTTCCCAAGTTCGTCGCCTGGGCGGGCAACGCCCCGGTCGTGGCCCACAACGTCGGGTTCGACCTGCCGTTCGTGCTCCGTCACCTCCCGAACGACGTGAGCTGGGAGCCGAACGCGGTCTTCGACACCCTCGAGCTGGCATACCAGCTCTATCCGGATGCCGGCGGCTACAAGCTCGCCGACCTCATGCGATTCATCTTCGGCAAGGACCACGCCGCCGCCCACCGGGCCATGCCCGACGCGGAGGCCACCGCCGAGCTGTTCACCAGCCTGACCGGCAACCTGGTCGAGCGGCTGGACGCCATCCGGGCCGACATCGCCGCCGAGGTGCGGCGCGGCAAGGAGGCCTACAACCGGGCCGAGCAGGGCCAGGCCCTGGAGGACGTCCGGCGCCGCCATGGCATCGGCTCCGCCCTCATGGACGTCCTGACCAAGGCCAGTGTCCGGGAGCTCGTCCTGTCCGAGAACATCCGGATCGACGGCCGCGACACGACGACCATCCGACCGATCTCGGTCGAGGTCGGGGTCCTGCCCCGGACTCACGGCTCCGGCCTGTTCACCCGTGGCCAGACCCAGGCCCTGTCGATTGCCACCCTCGGCCCGTCGAGCGACGTCCAGCGACTGGACACGATCTCGCCCGAGACCGAGAAGCGGTACATGCACCACTACAACTTCCCGCCCTACTCGGTGGGGGAGTCTCGACCGATGCGGGGCCCCGGCCGCCGCGAGATCGGCCACGGTGCACTCGCGGAGCGCGCCCTCGTGCCGGTCCTACCCCCGGTGGACGTGTTCCCGTATGTCATCCGCGTCGTCAGCGAGGTCGTCTCGTCCAACGGCTCGACCTCGATGGCCAGCACGTGTGGCAGCACCCTCGCTCTGATGGACGCTGGTGTGCCGATCTCGGCCCCCGTGGCCGGCGCGGCGATGGGCCTCATCACCGACCCCGACACCAACCGCTACGCGGTCCTGACCGACATCACCGGCAAGGAAGACGCGTACGGCGACATGGACTTCAAGGTGGCCGGCACCGCCGAGGGCGTGACCGCGCTCCAGATGGACATCAAGGTGGCCGGCATCACGCCGGAGATCCTCCGCGACGCCCTGGAGCAGGCCCGCACCGCGCGGCTGTTCATCCTGGACAAGATGACCGCGGTCATCAGTGCCAGCCGCTCCGAGCTGAGCCCGTATGCACCACGGATCACGACCATCAAGATCCCGGTCGACAAGATCCGCGACGTCATCGGCGCCGGCGGCAAGGTGATCCGCCAGATCACCGCCGAGACCGGCACCCAGATCAACGTCGAGGACGACGGCACGATCCAGATTGCCGCCGTGGACGGCGAAGCGGCCGAGAAGGCCGTCCGCTGGATCGAGGGCCTGACCCGCGACGTGGAGGTCGGCAAGGAGTATCTCGGCAAGGTCACCCGGATCATGAACTTCGGGGCCTTCGTCGAGATCCTGCCCGGCAAGGAGGGGCTGGTCCACATCAGCCAGCTCGCCGACTACCGGGTGGCTCGGGTCGAGGACGTCGTGACCATCGGCGACGAGCTGATGGTGGTCGTGACCGAGATCGACCGCATGGGCCGCGTCAACCTGAGTCGTCGGGCCGCGATGGAGCGGCACATGGCGCACTCGGAAGCCCCGGCCGGCGCTGCCGTCGGTGGCGACGCGGAGCGCGACTAGGCCCCGGCGCCCCCGATGAGCGGGGAGGCCGATCTCGCCGCGATCGCGGTCGAGGTGCGGGCCTGTACCCGCTGTCCCCTGGCCGGCGGCCGCACGATGGCCGTCCCCGGGGAAGGGAATACGCTGAGCGACGTGCTGCTGGTCGGGGAGGGACCCGGCCAGCGGGAAGACGCCACCGGGCGCCCATTCGTGGGCGCCGCGGGGCAGCTCCTGGAGGAGATGCTGCGAAGCATCGGCTGGGAGCGGCAGGACGTGTTCATCACGAATGTGGTGAAGTGCCGGCCGCCGGGCAACCGTGACCCGGAGCCGATCGAGATCAGTGCCTGCAGCCCGTACCTGGACCGCCAGGAGCAGGCGCTGGACCCGGTCCTGATCGTGACCCTGGGCCGGTTCTCGCTCCAGCGCTACCTGCCCGGGGCGCGCATCTCGGAGGCTCACGGCCGGCTCCGCCGCTCAGGCAGCCGGTTTGTGCTGCCGATGTACCATCCCGCTGCCGCGCTGCGGTCCACGGGCCTGCGCGAGACGCTGGCGCGAGACTTCCGGGCACTGCCCACCGCGCTGCTCGAGGCCCGCGAGGCCATCTCGGCGGAACAGGCCGATCCCGAGTCGTCACAATCCGAGCCGATGGGGCCGGGCGACGCGGTCGGACCGGGTGACACGTCGCTCCCGACGCATGACGACGATCAACAAATGACGCTTTTCTGAAAGGACCTGATGGCAGGAACCCTCCGAATCATTCCGCTGGGCGGTGTCGGCGAAGTCGGCAAGAACATCACCGTGATCGAGGCCGACGACGAGATCGTCGTCGTCGACTGCGGCCTGGCGTTTCCCGACCCCGACATGCTCGGCATCGACCTGGTCGTGCCCGACCCGACCTACCTCGCCGAACGGCGGGACGCCGTGCGCGGGATCATCCTGACCCACGGCCACGAGGACCACACCGGCGGCCTGCCCTACGTCCTGCCCCGGATCAGCGGGACGCCGATCTATGCCTCCAAGCTGACCATCGGCCTGGTCACCGGCAAGCTCAAGGAGCACAAGCTCATGGGCGCGACCACCCTGAACGTGGTCGAGCCGGGGGTCGAGTTCGCGGTCGGCCGGTTCCGGGTGATCCCGTTCCGGGTCAACCACTCGATCCCGGGCGGCGTGGGCTTCGTCATCCGCCACGAGCGCGGGACCGTGATCCACACCGGTGACTTCAAGTTCGACCACACCCCGCCGGACGGCACCCGGGCCGACCTGGGGCTCATCGCCGAGTGGGGGAAGATCGGCGTGGACTTCCTCCTGTCCGACTCGACCCGTGCCGAGCGAGAGGGCTACACCCTGTCGGAGGCCACGGTGGGGGAGTCCCTCCGCCAGCTGATCGGCGCGGCGGAAGGCCGGGTGATCATGGCCACCTTCGCGTCCAACATCGGTCGCGTCCAGCAGGCCATCGACGCCGCGGCGGAGCACGGCCGAAAGGTCGTGCTCATCGGTCGGAGCATGGAGCAGAACTCGGCGATCGCGATCGAGCTGGGCTATCTCGACGGGCGCGGCATCCTCGTGAAGAAGGACCAGCTCGAGCGACTCAAGCCTGAAGACCTGATGGTGGTGACCACCGGCTCGCAGGGTGAGCCGATGTCGGGCCTGACCCGGATGAGCAACCGCGACCATCGGAACATCACGATCGTGCCCGGGGACACGGTCATCCTCTCCGCCTCGCCCATCCCCGGCAATGAGGAGGCCGTGGCCCGCACCATCGACAACCTGTTCAAGGAAGGAGCGATGGTCCACTACGAGCCGATGACCCACTGTCATGTCTCGGGCCACGGGTCGCGCGAGGAGCTCAAGCTCATGCTCGGCCTTGCCAAGCCGCGCCACTTCATCCCGGTCCACGGCGAGTACCGGATGCTCGTCCAGCACGCGCTGCTGGCCGAGGGAGCGGGCGTTGCCGTCGACCGCATCTTCGTCCTGCAGAATGGGCAAGTGGTCGAGTTCGACGGGGAGCGGGGTCGGCTGGCGGGCAGCGTCCAGGCCGGCGCCGTGCTGGTGGACGGGCTGTCGGCGGTGGACGGTGTGGACGGGGTCATCCTCCGCGACCGGCGCGCGCTGGCCATGGACGGGGTCGTGACCGTGGCCCTGACCGTCGCGTCCGCCACCGGCCGTCCGGTGAGCGGCCCCGACCTCACCGGCCGTGGCTTCCTGTCCGACCCGGACGACCC
>DASYGU010000054.1:0-6207 GCA_035999355.1 Candidatus Limnocylindria bacterium
CACCATTCCCCACAGGAAATCCCCGAACGACATTGAGTACTCCTCACATTGGGCCGGTTGGGCGGCCCGGCCCGTAGTTGGCTGATTCCGAGTGTAGCAGCCGATCTCGCGTGCGCGAAGAGGGCTCTCGGTCGCCGCGGAGCCCCTCGTGGCGCTGCCTGCTACGATCCTAGGCTCCAGGGATTGAATTCCCATACATCAGGAGGGCACACCCCGTGACACGACCACCTGCCTGGCGATTCGCCGGCATCTTCATCGTCCTTGGGCTCGCGGTCGCCGCATGCTCCCCGGCCTCGGACCAGCCCAGCGCGGAGCAGGCGCTGTGCGATGCACTGGCAACCTTCGGCGACAGCGTCCAGGCCATTGCCGACACGGATCCGGCGACCGACTCCGTCGAGGACATCCAGGCGGCCGCGGACGCAGCCACCGAGGCGTGGGGCGGAGTCCAGACTGCCGTCGCCGCAGTTGACGAGGCCGATGACACCGCGGTCGACGCCGCGTGGAGTGACCTTGCCGATCAGATCGGCAACTTCGCCACCGACGTCCCTGTGGCGGATGCGGTCGACCAGATCAGCGGCGGCGTTGACGAGGTCCAGGCTGCCTACGACGAGATGCGCGACGGCCTTGGCTGCCAGTAGTCGGATCTCGCGGGAGCCAACCCGCAGCTGAACCGGAATGGCCGGGCTGAACAGCCCGGCCATTCATTTGAGGTAGGACCGACGCGCTGAATGGTCCGAACGGCGCCCAGCGTGCCTGCGACGCGACTCCAAGTTGACCGTTGCTTCTGGTCAACACGAGTCCTACGATGCTGCTCCTCGACGTGCTTCGATTGACCCGCCATCGGAGGGTTGCCCAGTGGTCCCGACACCCGCTGCGTGGAGGCAGCATGGCGCGCTGGCCGGGTTCACCGCGGCGCTCCTCCTCGTCTCCGCGGTGCTGGGTATCGTCATCGGGCGCAAGCTGATGGCCCGCCTGGGCACGCGCGTGGGGCGCACGGTTGGGTTCGTCCCGTGGACGGGCCGGCCGGTCACCATCCCTCGGTTGGATCCTCTGAGCGAGTTCGTGGCAACGGCCGAATGGGATGCTGCGATCGCCCGCCCGCCTTTGATCTTGCCGGCCGGACCGGCGCCGCAGACCAGCGATGCTCCACCTCGCCTACTGGTCAAGGTCGCCACCACGGACCGAGGCTGGCACGAGCCCGCCCAGCCCGACCGGCCGTTGCGGAGTTGGCTTGGCTGGCCAACGCGTTGGCACCGAGAAGGTCACGCGGCTTCGCCTGATATCGGTTGGGCTGTCGGCACCAAGGGCATTCAGTAGCGCACATTCACTGACCGGCCATCCGCCGCGTGCCAAGGGAAAGCGCGGTTTTGGCCAATCCGTATCCTATGGCCCCTATGAACTCGCCGAGCGTCGCAGCCAGTGCGCGCGCGACTGGACTACCGGCGCCTCGGCGACGGTGGCTGCGCACAGTCCGAATCGGTCTCGCCGCCGTTGTGGTCGCGTTCCTCCTGGCCTACGCGGTCGGCCAGAGGGGGCATACGACCTGGACCAGGGGCACGATTCTCGCGGTCGAACAGGACCTGGTCGGAGCCATCTGGCCGTTGGCCCAGAGCTTCGACTCGCCCCGAGGGTACGGATACACGGGCGATAACCCCTACCCGCACCTGATCCAGGGAGACTTCGGCGGGACCGCGTTCTATCCGCCCGGGTACCCATTCCTGCTGTGGATCACCGCCCGCGCGCTCGGGGATCCCATGCGCGCGACGCAGCTCATCAACGCGGTGGCTGGTGTGCTCTTCATTCTGGCGAGCTATTGGCTTGCCGTGGGCTGGACGGGCAAGCGCGGCCTCGCATTGCTGTCCGCGGCCTTCGTGGCTGGCGGAGCGGTCTTTCTGACTCTCGCCTATGCGGCCAGCACCGATCTCCTGGCGGGTGCGGCCTCCACGGCTGCCCTGGCCTGCACCGCCTGGGCGCTGCGAAGCCCGACTCGTCGCCGCTGGGTGCTGCTGGCCGGCATCACCCTCGGTCTCGCCTTTCTGCTCCGCCGGCAGACGGCGGTGCTGCTCGCGCCGCTTATCATCCTCGTCGTCATGTCTGCCCGCGGACGACCTCGCGAGGCCGTCATCCGCGCGGGCATGCTCGTGGGCGTCTTTGGGCTGCTGGCCTTGCCCGACCTGCTGATCCAGAACAGCCTCCACGGCAGCCCCCTGTATGGCGCGCACGGCAAGAACATTTGGAACGCGGTCGTCAACCGCTACGACTGGCCGGCCTGGCACTCCGTCCCGAACACGATCTCGGCGCTGAGCGTCATAGTTTCCGCACCGGCGGCCTTCGTCGGCAACTGGTTCGGGAATCTCCTGTACTACGCGGAGCGGCTGTGGCTCGGGCCGGCGACGCTCCTCGCCCTGCCCGGGGCATACCTGCTCTGGCGCCGTCGGTGGCTGGGCAAGATGACGGCCGCAATCCTCGGCAGCGCTGCCTTCGTGGTCATCGTGGCGTCCGTCTCTGAGCGCGGCGATCGCCATGCCCTGATCCTGGTTCCGACCCTGGCGGTGCCGGCGGCCGCTGCCCTCTGGTACGCCGTGTCGCGCAGATGGCGCCTTCCCGTGGCCGCCGCCATCGTGATCCTCGCCGCATCGGTGGGAATCGCCCACACCGCGGTGAACATCACCGTGGACCTGCGAGTGCCGCACCTGGATGAGGTCGTGGCGGCCCTCCATGAGGACGGTGCCCAGCCGGACGACGTGCTCACCTCGTTCAATTCGGCGCACTACGCGTTCTATGCGGGCATCGGCTTCGTGCCCCTGTCGGGCGAGGTCTACACCTGGGACGACCTCCGCCGGTTCATGGATGAGCACGGCGTCCGGTACTACGTGGCACGCGGGATCGGATTCCACGTCCGGCGACTGACGGAGTCCCTCGAGCCCACGGCAGCCCCGGATTGGATCGATCCGATCTGGGTCTCGCAGCCCGATCGCGACAACGGGCGAATCGTGCTCTATCGGTACGACGGCGGCCCCTGAGCGGGTCGTGCGCTATTCGCCGATGTCCACCACCAGGAGCGCGTTCTGCCCTTCGAACCTGAGGACCGACATCAGGTAGCGCCCGTCGCCGACGGCCTCGATACCGGTGACGAACCCGTTGAGGCCCTGGAGCATGGTCACCGCCGACCGCTCGTCCGCGACGTATGGCCCGTCGCCGTCGAAATCCAGCCGGACGAGATCGAGCCGACTCGCGCTGCCGACCAGCACGCCGGTCGCCCCGTCGACCGCGGACCAGTCGGTGCCGGTGCTCCCGATGGTGTCCAGAATCCAGAGCGGTTCCTGCGTGGAGGTGCCGTCGAACGTGCCGTGTGCGGGATAGCCGTAATCGGCACCGTCGACGACCTCGATCAGCTGCTCGTGCCGCCAGCCGCGACCCGTCTGACCATCATTGTCCACGCCATACAGGTGACCATCGGGATCGAACGTCAGGCTGTAGATGTTCCTGATCCCCGACGCGATGACCTCGACATCTCCACCAGCCGGGAGAAACCGCACGATCGTGCCCAACAGGTCGGCATTCGGATGGGTGATGTCCTCCGCCAGGGCAAGGTCGAGAGGGAGCCTGTCTGGGCCGGCGATCGGCATGTACAGGTAGCCGTCGGGACCGAGCGTGATCGAGTTGGGCGCGTGCTCGGTGTTCACGACCGGCAGGTCGGTCAGCACCTCTCTGGGCTCACCGAGCGAGCCATCGGTTTGGATCTCAAATGCCAGTACGCTCGCCGAGCTGGCGTTGATCCGGTCGAGCTCCTCGGCCGGTTCAGGCGTCCAGCATTGCGGGAACGGATCCGGGCAGGCCAGGGTACCGAGGTCAGCCACGAACAGCTCGCCATCCACGATCGCCGGGCCGCGCGGGAAGCTCAGACCTTCGGCCACGACCTCGACATTCGTCCCCGGCAGGCCGTCCTGGTCGAGCTCCATGCGGACGATGCGCCCGTCGCCGAGGGTCACGTATGCCGACGCATGGTCCTCGGTGATCACGAGGCCGGTCGGCCCCCCGTCGAGCGGAAACTCCTCGACCACCGCAGCACCCTGTCCCTGGCGTGTGGTCGCGGCCGCCGTCTGGCCGAAGACAAATGATGTTCCGACGATGGCCACTCCGGCCCCGCCCAGGAGGACGGCGCGGAGGACGTCGGCAACCGTAGCCCCGCCATCTGAATCCTCCGCCGTCGCGGCGCTCTGGCGCTGAACCCGCCGGACGGCCCAACCCGGGATCTCGCTCGCTCCGAAGTGGACGACCGCGACCGCGATCAGGAAGGCGGCTCCGATGGCGATGTACGTTGCCGAGGGAGGCAGGCGAAATTCGCCGGATGCGAGGCCCCCACCCGCGAAGCGGGAGAGGAGCCGGCCGCTTTCGCCCGCGAACAGGACCACCAGAACGACGGTCAACCCGATCGCCACGACCAGCGGCACGACGAGGAACGGGCCAACCCGTCGACCCGGGAGGTGGGAGGCCAGGGCATGCACGACCATGAGCAGGGCCGACAGATAGCCGAAGAGGAGGAGAACGGGGAAGGCGATGGGCGCAATCGAGATCACGGTCGCGGCATGGTAGCGCCTCGCCGTCGCACCGACCGTTGCCCGTCCGGTTTGGCGCCGCGGGATTTGCCGCGTCATGCCGCGGTGGATATGCTCCACGGGCGCTCAGGCTGCCTCCATCGGACATCCGGGCGCGGCGAGCACGGCGGAGTAGCTCAGTGGTAGAGCAGGGGACTCATAAGCCCTTGGTCGGTGGTTCGAATCCGCCCTCCGCTACCAGTCTCCTCCGGACCGACGACGTGCCCAGCCGTGCCGTCGCCGAGGCGGCGACGAGACTGCCGATTCCCGACGGCGCGACCATGGTCTTGGCCGTTTCGGGCGGGCCCGATTCGATGGCCCTCCTCCACGGCGCCCGGGCGGTTGCGCCTTCGCACAGCTGGCAGCTGGTCGTCGCCCATCTGGACCACGGCCTGCGACCTGACTCGGCCGATGACGCGACCTTCGTGACCGATGCCGCGGATGAGCTCGGCCTGCCGTGGCGGCTGCGTCGGACCGATGTCGCCGCGGCGGCAGCTGCGGACCGACTCGGGATCGAGGGCGCCGGCCGTGTCGCCCGCTACGCGTTCCTGGACGAGGTCGCCGACGGGCTCGGCTCCGCGACCCTGGTGGTTACCGCCCATTCCGCTGACGACCAGGCCGAGACTGTGCTCATGAACCTCGCCCGTGGCAGCGGCCTGCACGGGCTGCGGGGCATCCCAGCGCGTCGCGGGCGTGTGATCCGTCCACTCCTGGCCACGCGTCGCAGGGCGCTCCGGACGGCGCTCGACGAGGCCGGGATCGCCTACCGGCTGGACCCGACCAACGCCGATCCGGCGCATGCCCGCGCGCGGGTTCGCGCCGACCTGGTGCCCGCGATGGAGTCACTCAATCCGGCTGCCGTCGACGCCGTGGTGCGGTTCGCTGCCCTGGCGGCTGACGATGATGCGCTGCTGGACGCGCTCGCGGCCGACGAGCTCCGGCGGCGGGGGACCGACGGTGCGCTCGACTGGCACGACCCTCCGCGGCCGGCCCTCGGCCGGAGGGTGCTGCGCCTCGCAATTGGCGATCCGGCGCCATCCGCGGACCGCATTGAGGCGGTGCTCGAGGCCGCAGCGGGTCCTCGGGGCGGGATCACCATCGAGCTTGGCCGTGGCCGGACGGCGGAAATCCGCGGACGACGGATCGTCATCGGTCTGTAAGCCGATCGGCCTAGCCCATTCGAGCCCATTTGTCGCCTATAGAGGGCATCCCTATACTCTGGGCCCGGTCGCTGACCGTTCCCCCTCCGTGCACTGGAGCATTGCCGCCGTCCCGTGAATAGCCGTCTCGTCCGCAGCAGCATCCTCATCGTTGGCGCCCTGTTCGCCATGGCCCTGCTGTGGACGTACCTGATGGATACGCAGGAGGGTCCGGCCTACACCTACAGCGACCTCCTGACCGATGCGGCGGCGGGCAACGTCACCGGTGTCACTCAGGACGGGACGACGCTCACCGTGTCGTTCGAGGGCTCGGACACGACCAAGACCGCGATCGTTCCGTCGGACCAGGTGAACGTCTTTGCCGAGGTCTGCGCCGCCTCCGGCGCGACCGGGCTCGCCGACTGTGACATCACCTACGAGGCGGTGGCCGAGAGCGCGACCGGCCAATG
>DASYGU010000061.1:0-3259 GCA_035999355.1 Candidatus Limnocylindria bacterium
CCGTTGCGCGCCTCGTCGGAGCGGGGTGGGCGGCTCTCGCGTGATCCGCGGCCCGAGCCACCATCACGCCCGCGGCCACGGCTGCGCGGTCGGTCGTCGGCGGGAGCCGTGGCCTCGTCGGCCATGACCGGGGTCAGACCGCCGGCCTCGGCCAGGTCGGCGTCCGCGGTCGGTGCCGTTTCATCGGTCTGGCCTGCCGAGGCCTCCTCGGCCGTCTCGGCCATCTCGGCCGCGAGGTCGACGTCGGGCTGCGGCTCGGGAGCCGGAGCCCGGGATCGTCCGCGAGGGGGCGCGGGCGCGGATGCCGGAGCGTCGGCCACCAGGCTCGAAGCCTCGGCCACCGCCGACTTGGGAGCGGCCAGGATGCGGGCCTCATCGCTGCCCACGCCCAGGATGCCGCGGCTCCCCTGCGCCAGGATCTCGATGTCGAGGTCGCCCAGGTCCGCGCCGAACTCTTTCATCGCGGCGCGAATGGCTTCCTCCACGTTCTTTCCGGAGAATTCCTTGAAGGTCATCGCTTACGGCCCTCCCGGCCTCGTCGTCGCCGACCGGAGCGTCGCTGTCCGCCGGGCCGGGCTGGCTCCGGGGTGCTGCCGCTTCCATTGGTCGGAGGTGGTGTTGGGCTCTTCGGCTTCGTGGCCGCGAGATCGCCGGCGTCAGGGCTCGGCGCCCATCTCGGCTGCCAGCCGAAGAGCGGGAATAGATTCCCCCAGCCCAGGATCAGGTACTGCTGGATGATCAGGTAGGCGGTGTACACACCCCAGTACAGGACGAGTCCGCTGGGGAAGATGCCGCCCCACACGATGGTCATGATCGGGAACAGGTAGGTCATCGTCTGGGTGGTGGTGGCGGTCGGATCATCGCCGGCCCCGCCGCGCGGCGAGGTCATCCGAACCTGGATGAACTGGAGCAGCGCGGCAAGGACCGCGAGCATGGAGATCGCGAAGCCGGCTCCGATGGGCAGATAGATCGCGAACGCATGGTCGACGGTCGCCAGGTTGAGCGACACACCGGTGAACGGGTTGGTCAGCCACTCGACGATGGTGTCGACGGGGGCGTCGAGCTTGAACGGGGTGATGAGCTGGCAGTTCAGGGGCAGGAACTGGTGGAAGTCCTGGGGGACCACACACGAACCGTCGATCGGGACCTGGTACATGTTGTTGCCAAGGGGCACGACGTCGGGGCTCACTGCCAGGAATGCGGTGAAGCTCGCCTGCTGGTTCTCACTCGGCTGGAAGGTGATGACGCTCGAGGCCCGGGTCAGGGTCTGGTACAGGGCGAACAGGATGGGAAGCTGGAGCACGAGCGGCAGGCAGCCGCCGAACATGTTGACCCCGTGCTCCTTGTAGAGCGCCGCGGTTTCCTCGCTGATCTTCCGCTGGTTGCCCTTGTGCTTGCGCTGGATCTCCTTGACCAGCGGCTGCATCCGCTGCATCTCTTTCTGGGAGCGGATCTGGCGAATGAAGAGCGGGGCGAGGAGCGTCCGGATGACGATGGTCAGGACGATGATGGCCAGCGCCAGGTCGTGGAACAGGATCTCGTACAGCCCGATGAGGGCGTTGAACAGGGGGAGGAAGATGATGTCCCAGGGCGGGTTGAAGGACTCGATCCCCAGGAATCCGGCGGCGAACAGTGGCTCCACGGCGCGTTCCTAGCGGACCGGGTCGTAGCCGCCGGGGTGGAACGGATGGCAGCGGCCGATCCGCTTGGCGCCCATCCATGATCCGCGGAACAGCCCGTACCGGTCGATGGCCTGGTAGGTGTAGGCCGAGCACGACGGGGTGTAGCGGCAGGTGGGCGGCATCCAGAACGTGAGCGCCTGGTAGGCGCGAATGAGACCCATGCCGATCAGGCGCACGCGGTCACTCCGCGCTGACTCCGGCATGCGACAGCGCCGCGTCGAGGGCGGCTCCCAGCTCGTCGTATGTCGCGCTCCGCGCGTCCGGTTTCATGATCACCAGCAGGTCCCAGCCCGCTCCCATCTGTCGGTGACGCGCTCGGACCAGTGCACGCACGCGGCGTCGTACCCGATTTCGTTCCACGGCCCCTCCCAGGGAGGCCGGGGTCGCGAGACCGATCCGGGTGATCGGTCCGTCAGTTCGTCGAGCCCGCAGGACGAGCAACCGAGTGGCGCTGAGGCTCCCGGAGCGGACCACGGCCTCAAAGTCGGCCCGGCGACGGAGCGTCGGATAGGCCGGCATTGCCGTGGGCCCCGAGGTCAGGCGCTCAGCCGGCTGCGCCCCTTCGCCCGGCGGCGGGCCAGCACACGACGACCGCCCTTGGAAGCCATGCGAGCGCGAAAGCCATGATTCCGCTTTCGGGCGCGCTTCTTGGGCTGGTAGGTCCGTTTCATCGTCGTGGGCTTTCCCTTTGTTCAGCCAGAGCGGCGGCCGGTCGCCGAACATGCGCGAGGCTGGCTTTTCGCCAGCCTCATAGACGTCATAGGCGGGTCGGGCGTCGCGTGGCGGCGATTCTAACCCACCCGGCCAAGAATCGTTGCCGGGCCGATGGCACTGGCGTACACTACGCCGACCCCCGGAGCCAGACGCCCAGCCCACGGGCCGTGCCCGCCCCGGAGGAGCACCAGATTAAGGATTTCGCCCGGTTCGTGGCTCCCGCCATGCCGGTCTGGAGGCGTCTGTCGAATGGATGCGAAACAGGTGTGGCGCGCCGTGCTCGGCGAGCTGCAGGTCAGCCTCTCGGCCGCGAACTTCGAAACGTGGCTGAAGGACACCTCCCTCGAGGAGATCGACGAGCACCTGTTCCGCATCTCGGCCCCGAACGGCTTCACCCGTGACTGGCTGGACAACCGCTACCGGACCCTGGTCAGCCAGACCCTCGCTCGCGTCGTCGGCCGATCGGTCCGCGTCGAGTTCGTCGTCGCCGACGCCCCCGGCCCCGCCCCGGAGCAGGCCAGCGACGAGCTGACCCCCGTGCCGGCCTCCACGCCGAGCGGCAACGCGGTCAACCTGAACGCCCGCTACACGTTCGGGAACTTCATCGTCGGCAGCGCCAACCGCCTGGCCCACGCCGCCGCCCTGTCGGTGGCCGAGCGGCCGGGTCATGCCTACAACCCGCTGTTCCTGTACGGCGGGGTGGGCCTGGGCAAGACCCACCTCATGCACGCCATCGGTCATGCGGTGGCCGGCAAGTTCCCGCGCAAGCGGATCCTGTACGCGACCAGCGAGAAGTTCACGAACGACTTCATCAACTCCATCCGCGAGCAGAAGATGGAGGACTTCCGGAGCCGATATCGGCG
>DASYGU010000039.1:0-1726 GCA_035999355.1 Candidatus Limnocylindria bacterium
CGGCCGCGCAGGCTGCCACCTGCGGTCGGGGCCAGCGCCTCGCGAACGGTATGGCTGACGCCCTCGAGATCGGCGGGGTGGATGAAGACCTCTATGGGCTCCCCGTCGGCAATCTCGCGGACGCCGCCGACGTGGTCCGGATGACCGTGGGTGCACACGATCCGATCCAGCTCGTCGATGGACCGGCCGATATCGGCCAGATAGCGAACGAGCATGGGCTTCGATCCAGCCAGCCCTGCGTCGATCAGGGTCAGTCGGTCCTCGGTGACGAGGAACGCGCCCGCGCTCTTCATCGGGACGGCGTGGACGTTCGGGGCAATCTCCATCGGCCCGCTGATTGTATGGGCCTCCAGGCCGCCCAGCGCGGGCAGGACCTCCCCGTCGTTCAGGGACGTGGCCGTCCCGGGGTGCGGGGTGACGGCCTGGAGCAGGCGGCCGCGCAGGCTGCCACCTGCGGTCGGGGCCAGCGCCTCGCGAACGGTATGGCTGACGCCCTCGAGATCGGCGGGGTGGATGAAGACCTCGATGGGCTCCCCGTCGGCAATCTCGCGGACGCCGCCGACGTGGTCCGGATGACCGTGGGTGCACACGATCCGATCCAGCTCGTCGATCGACCGGCCGATATCGGCCAGATAGCGAACGAGCATGGGCTTCGATCCGGCCAGCCCTGCGTCGATCAGGGTCAGCCGGTCCTCGGTGATGAGGAACGCGCCCGCGCTCTTCATCGGGACGGCGTGGACGTTCGGGGCAATCTCCATCGGCCCGCTGATTGTATGGGCCTCCAGGCCGAATTAGACCGATTCCACCAGGCGTCGGTAGGAATCGTGCCGGGCGGCGCTGATCTGCCCGGCGGCCACCGCCGCGGTGATCGCACAGCCCGGCTCCGGGCCATGGCTGCAATCCGCGAACCGGCAGGCGCCCAGGAACGGTCGGAGGTCCGGGTAGCACCACGCGATCTCGGTGACCGGGATCTCCCACAGGCCGACCTGGCGCAGGCCCGGCGAGTCGGCGACGTGCCCGCCCATCGGTCCTGCCACGGGGAGGAGCTCGGACGAGGTCGTCGTGTGCCGTCCCTTGTGCAGCGCCTCGCTGATCGGCCCGGTTGCCAGGTTCAGGCCGGGGTGCACGACGTTGAGCAGGGTGCTCTTGCCCACGCCCGATGGTCCGGCGACCAGGCTTATCCGGCCCGCGAGGCGCGCCCGCAGCTCGTCAACGCCCTGGCCGGTCTTCGCGCTGGCGTAGACGACCGGGTAGCCGATTCGCTCGTACGCGGCGAACAGTGCCTGTGCCTCCGCGGTGGAGCTGAGGTCGATCTTGTTGGCGACGATGAGCGTCGGAACCTCGTTGTACTCAGCGATCACGAGGAAGCGGTCAATCATCCGCATGTGGGGAGCCGGGTCCGCGCAGGCGAAGACCGCCACCAGCTGGTCGAGATTGGCGACCATCAGGTCCTCTTTCCACGACCCGCGGTTGCCGGGCTGGCGGCGCGAGAAGCGACTCCGCCGGGGAGCGACCTCCTCGATGACGCCGTCGGTATCGGTCAGCGGGGTGAGGGTGACCTCGTCGCCTATGACGACCAGGTCCTCCGACTGGCGTTCGCGCTTTAGGCGGCCTCGGAGCTGGCACTCGTACGTGCCGGATTCAGTTGAAACAGTGAAGAACCCGCTGCGCGCGCGCAGCACGGTCCCGGTCAGGGTGGGAACAGACAAGGGTGCGACTCCATCAG
>DASYGU010000073.1:0-2990 GCA_035999355.1 Candidatus Limnocylindria bacterium
CCGCCGATGTCGGCCACGATCACGCCCAGCTCCTTCTCGGTATCGGTCAGGGTCGCCTCGGCCGCGGCGAGCGAGGCGATCACCAGCTCGTCGATCTGGACCCCGGCCGAGTTCACGCACTTGCTCAGGTTCTGGAGCGAGGTGCTGGCCCCGGCCACGATATGCGTCTCGACTTCGAGCCGGACCGCGCTCATGCCGAGCGGATCCTTGATCCCCTCCTGCCCGTCCACGATGTAGCCGCGCGGAATGACGTGCAGGATCTCGCGATTGGACGGGACCTGTACAGCGCGTGCCGCCTCGGTGGCGCGGGCGATGTCCTCCTTGGAGACTTCACGGCGATGGCCGCTGACCGCCACCACGCCTCGGCTGTTCTGGGACGAGATGTGGCTGCCGCCGACGGCCACGAACGCGGATCCGATCTTGTAGCCGGACAGACGCTCGGCCTTCTCGATGCTGGTCGCGATCGACTGCACCGTCTGCTCGATGTTGGCGACCATCCCCTTCTTGATCCCGATCGAGGGAGCGATCCCGTAGCCCACCACGTTCACGTCGCCGGCGGGCGTGACCTCGCCGATGAGGGTGGTGACCTTCGTGCTGCCGGGGTCGATCCCGACGAGGACCGTTTCTCTGTCCAAACTCAGCCTCCCTGAAGCGCGGCCGACCTTACAGGAAGTGGCGGCGGATCAATGCCACGTTCTGGAAGATGCGAAGACCGAAGGCGATGAGGGCGACGAGATACAGGTCGATGCCGAGCCGATCGCCGACGAAGGTGAGCACGACCGCGACCGCGGTGTTGGCCACGAAGCCGCTGAGGAACACGCGGTTGTCGTACTGGCCGTCGAGCTCGGCCCGGACGGCGCCGAGGATCGAGTCGAGCCCGGCCAGGATGGCGACGGCCGTGTAGCGGGCCAGCTCGGGGCTCACGCTCACGTTCAGGAGCAGGCCCAGCAGAATGCCGAGCCCCAGCCCAACGAGAGGAAGCCACATCCGGAGGTTCGAGGACACCGCGCCTGGTCGGGATCCGGGCGCCGCCGCCGAACGGCGAGCGGTCTCAGCCCCGGGCACGGAAATATACCCTCCCCGGATTGCGGGCATCGATCCAGGCCAGTCCGGCCTCGGGATGGCCGGCCAACAGGGTCCGCACTCCACTTGCCTGGGATTGAAGCCGAGCCTGCATGACGTCGGGCGTGTCGTCGGGGTCGACGCCGTAGAACCCGAACGCGGCCTGCCAGCCGGCCTGCGGGGCCGAGACCACGAACCCGAAGGTCTGGTCGATGGCCACGGTCAGGACGGCCGCCTGCGATCCCAGCTGGGCCGGAGTCAGGCCCGAGACCAGGAGCGCGGCGTCCACCTCGTGCGCGGCGAGCTGGTCCCCGACGGAGAGGTCGTGCGAGCCCTCCCGCTGATCCTCGACCACCGGCAGGTCGCCCAGGGCCGGGCTTGCGGTCGCGGTCAGGGACAGGACGCCGACCACCGTCCCGTCCTCGGCCACCAGCAGCTGGGCCGCATCGGTCCGCCAGCGGACGACGGCGTCGCCCTCCACCAGCGACACATGGACGTCTCCGAACAGGCCGATGTCCACGTCCGCGGTCTGCACCCCGGGCAGCGTCGCGAGCTCATCGGCCGTGGCCTGCGCGTCGACCATCAGGAGGCTCTGCCCTCGGATCGGGTCGGTCACCGCGTCCAGGGCCGCACGCCCGGTCCAGTCGGCGCCGGCGTAGGTCACCGCCCGAATCTGAAGCCAGGGGCCGGCCGCCAGCCAGCTGGCCCCGCCGATGAACGCGAGGCACAGCACCGCCGCCGTGATCCGGGTCCAGTTGATCCGCCGACGCCGACGGCGCGGAGACGGTGTCGACTCGCGCGGCGCGGCGCCACGCGCCGGCCGGCCACGGCCGCGAACCCGCGTGGTGGTCGGGCGTCGCACCGGATCGGTGGACGCCGCACCGGTCTTCCGAGACCGGCCCAGCGGGCGGGTGCGCTCCCACAGCGGCCGGTCGCTCATCGGGGCGGCTCCTCCTCGGCCAGCTCGATGAGCCGGGCGACGAGGTCTCCGAACTCGATGCCGGCCATTTCCGCCTGCTTGGGGAACATCGAGGTGGCCGTGAAGCCCGGGATCGTGTTCATCTCGGAGATGTAGACCTCGTCGTCGGCGGCGAGGAAGTCGATCCGGGCCATGCCCCGGGCATCGACGGCGGCGTATGCGGCTCGAGCCAGCTCGCGGAGCCGATCGGCGAGGGCGGGGTCGATGTCGGCGCGGACCACGACATCGGCCAAGCCGGGAACGTACTTCGCCTCGTAGTCGTACAGCTCGTGATGGCTGACGACCTCTCCTGGCTCGAAGACGACCGGCTGGTCGTTGCCCAGCACGCCGCACTCGAACTCGCGCGCCGCGGGCAGGTACGCCTCCACGATCACCTTCGAGTCCCAGCCGAACGCGGTCTCGATCGCCGATGGCAGCTCGTCGGGATCGTGGGCGAGGCTCATCCCCACGCTGCTGCCGAGACGTGCGGGTTTGACCACCGATTTCGGCCCGATGCGGGCCAGCGCATCGGCGATCACTCGTTCGGGTGCCGTCCGCCAGGCCCTGCGGCCGTACGACGTGTAGGCGACGACCGGGAGGCCGTGGGCGCGCATGAGGTCCTTGAACACGACCTTGTCCATTGCCACCGCACTGGCCAGCACGCCGGCCCCGGTGTACGGGATCCCGGCCAGCTCGAGAAAGCCCTGGAGCGTGCCGTCCTCGCCGAATGGGCCGTGAACGGCCAGGAACGCGACGTCGATTGCCTCCGCCAGGGTGCGGACCGCGGCCTGGGCTTGAAGGGCCGCACCGCCGAGCGGCACGGGCAGCGCGGCGTCCCCAGCTTCCAGCCGGGCGCTGTGCTCGGTGATCGTTTCCGCCCCGAGCTGGCGGGCCAGGCTGTCGTCCGGGCCAAGGGGCGGAGCCGGTCCCGTCGGCAGGTGCCAGCCACCGGCAGCGTCGATGTAGATGA
>DASYGU010000088.1:0-14229 GCA_035999355.1 Candidatus Limnocylindria bacterium
CCCGGACCCCGGTGTCGGTGGGGAGCGGGTCACCGGACTCCTCGACGAGGGTGACCTCACCCGCCGCGGTGACGGTGTAGGTCCACCGGTGCTCGCTGATGCATCCCGCCGGGCAGTCCTCCCAGCCGATGCGGATGACGATCTCCCAGCCGTCCTCGGTCTCGGTCTGTTCGAACCAGCCGACCTGGCCGATGGCCTCGGGATTGTGCGCCATGACCCCCGTGAAGAGCGGGTCCTGGCCGCGCACGAGGTCAAGCGCCGCGGCAGCGGTGACCGAAGACCCGGCCGGGGTAAACGAGCAGGCGACGACAAGCCCGAGCAACACGACGGCGACCAACAACCGGATGAGCGTCATGTTCGCTGGACGCCCGCAGGCGTGGTGAGGTTCCGGACCGTCACCAGGGAATCATCTGGCGCACGGCGAACCACAGGTTCGCCGGCCGCTCGGCCAGGCGGCGGACGTACCACGGATACCAGTACTCGCCGTAGGCGATGAGTACCCGCACCCGGTAGCCCTCGTCTCGGAGGCGACGCTGCTGGTCGGCTCGGATGCCGTACAGCATCTGGACCTCGAACGCGTCTCGCCCGATCCCCGACCCAGAGGCAACGGCCGCGATCTCCTCGATCAGCTCCACGTCGTGGGTGGCCAGGCCCAGGGTCATCCGCCCGGCCGAGGCATCGGCCAGCATCTCGATCGACAGGTCACGATAGGCCTTCCTGACCTCCGTCTTGGACCGGAAGGCCCGCTCGGCGGGCTCGTTGTACGCGCCCTTGACCAGCCGGATCGATGCCCGGAGCGGCCGAAGCCGCTCGATGTCCTCGGGAGTCCGGCGCAGATAGGCCTGGATGCAGACCCCGATCCCTGGCTGGGCCGCGAGCAGGCGCTCATAGATGTCCAGCGTCCGATCCACGTAGGAGGAGTCCTCCATGTCGATCCAGAACCGCCCGCCCGCCTCGCGGGTGTGCCGGGCAACCCCCAACGCGTGCTCGAAGGTCGCATCGGGATCGAGATCCAGGCCCAGCTGGGTCAGCTTGGGCGATACGTCGGGGCGGAGCCCCCATCGGGCGAATCGGGTGATGAGCTCGTGATAGTGGCCCGCGACCTCGTCGGCTTGGCTGAGATCGGTCAGGTTTTCGCCCAGGTGGGTGAAAATCGACGGAATGCCCTTCGCCTGCAGGGCGCCGGCCGCTTTGAGCGCATCGTCCATGTCCTCGCCGGGCATGAACCGCCGCACGGCGCGCTGGGCGCCGGGCAGCCGGGGAATATGGACGCGAAGCCACTCGTTTCGGGCGCACCACAGCAGGAATCGGCGCACGCGTCAGCCTGTGCTACGGGAAGCGGCCCAGTGTACGGGAGGCCGCTCCCGCCGATCAGGACGAGGCTTCGACGACCTCGAACGGCGTTTCGGGCACCTCGGCGCCCGGGCAGAGCAGGAGGTAGCTGCCCGGCTCCAGATCGACCGTGAAGCTCCCGGAGAGGCCGGGCGCCAGGTTCTCGGCCTCGGCGAGCACGTCCTCGCCCGCCAGCAGCTCAACCTCGTCGACCGCGTTGCCGCCGTCGTTGGTGGCCTCGAACATGATCGTGCCGGCCGGCACGGAGTCGACGTCCGGCGTGCAGCCGGCGTTGGTCAGCACCACGTTGACCGTGGTCGACCCCGCCGGCGCGCTAGCCGCGGGACGTTCCGACGCACCGGGCGAGCACGCCACCGCGAGGGTCGCCAGACCAACGGTCAGCAAAGCGCCGGTGCGCCACGAACGGCTCATCGGGTTGCGGCTCCTGATCCTGCTTCGACCATGGTGGGCGAGGTCGGCTGCGGTGGTCGAGCGGGCCGCAACACGACGATGAGCATGGGGACGAGGTAGGCGAAGTAGCCGATGGCCTCGATCACGGTCGGCTCGGCCGGGATGCCGAGTACGCCGGTGAACAGGGCCGACAGCAGGGCGCCGGGCTGGACCAGCCAGCGGAGGTCCGCGACCGCGGTCTGGCCGATGACGATCCATCCGGCCTCGTGGGCCGAGTGGAGCGACGAGGCGACCAGGCCGGCCGCCACGAAGACGAGGACCACGCCCGTGATCCGGAAGAAACGGGCGAGGTTGAGTCGGACGCCCCCGCGGTAGATGCCATACCCGACCGCGGCCGCGACCACGACCCCAAGCAGGGCTCCCAGGCCGGCGGCGAGGGCGCTCTCACTGGCGTTGAACGCGGCGAGCAGGAAGACGGCGGTTTCCAGACCCTCGCGAAGGACCGCGAAGACGGCCATCGTCACGAGCGCCACCGTGCTGCCGGTGGCCAGGGCCGACGCCGTGGCCGCTTCGAGGTTGCCCCGCAGGCCACGGGCGTGCGAGCGCATCCACAGGATCATGTAGGTCACCATGCCCACCGCGGCGAAGCCGAGGACGGTTTCGAGGGCCTCCTGCTCCTTGTACGGCAGGTTCGTCGACCACAGCTGGAGCCCGAAGGCGAGGGCGATGCAGGCGGCCACGGTCAGGGCGACACCGATCCACACGAAGCGCAGTGCGTCGGCTCGGCCGGCCTGGCGCAGGAACGCGGCAACGATGCCGACGATCAGCGCGGCCTCGAGTCCCTCACGGAGACCGATGACGAAGGTGGCGAGCACGGCGCGAGCCTAGACGGTCCCCCGCTCCGGTGTCAAGGAGCCTTGTGATTCTTCTTCAGGGTCCCCTGTCAATCGGCGCTCCGGAGCGTCGGCAGGCGGTGGAAGAGGGCGGGATCCGCCGCTCCGGGCAGGGCCAGGATCAATGACGCCGGACGCAGGCCCAGGGTGGCGGAGCCGCGCGGTCCGTCGACCGTGATCGCGTCCACCACGCCACTGCTGGCCCGGACGACGACCGGGGCCCCGGGCTGGAGGGCACGGGCCTCCAGGTACGAGAGGAGCGCCTCGTCCTCCTCCGCCTCCTCGGTGATCCGGTAGATCGTCGCCTCCGCACCGGAGGCGAACGAGCTGAGCGGTTGGCCGGGAGGCCGTCGCCGGGCCGTCGCGGCGTCGATCGGGTTGCCGTGGGGGCATGTCTCCGGGTGGCCGAGGAATTCGTCGAGCTGCTTCCCGAGCGCATCCGAGATGGACGCCTGCAGCCGATGCGCCTCCTGATCTGACTCCGCCCAGCCCATACCGATCACGCCGGTCAGGAGCCACTCCATCAGAGCGTGACGGCGGAACGTGGCGTCGGACTGAGCCCGACCGCGGCGGGTGAGGGTCAGCTGGCGCCCGTCGCCATGGTCAACCAGGCCCTCGCCCTGGAGGCGGTGGATCATCTCGGAGGCGGCCTGCGGAGAGACGTGGAGCCGGCGGGCGAGGGCGGTGACGGTGGCCGGCTGCGCGGAGCTGATCAGGTTGCGCAGGGTGACGAGGTACTCCTGCGAAGCGGCCGTCGATGCCATGGCTCACTCAGGATAGTCGGGCCACCCCTCCGACCGGGGGTCATCGGGCCCCATCGGCGGGGCTTTCCTTGGGCTCCGGCCGGCCGTCGCCGTGTGCTACGGTCGAAGCATGCCGAGTGATTTCTTCACGGAGGTGACGGCACCGATCCCATTCGCCGGACTGGACTCCGCCGAACCGCTCTCGTTCAAGGTCTACGAGGCCGATCGACTCGTCATCGGCAGGCGGATGGAGGACCACCTTCGGATCGCGGTCTGCCTGTGGCACTCGTTCAACTGGCCCGGCTCGGACGTGTTCGGTGCCGGGACCTTCGACCGGCCATGGCTGACGGGTGACGCGGAACCGATGGCGGCCGCGCGCGACAAGGTCGCGGCCGCGTTCGAGTTCCTGACCAAGCTCGGCGTCCCCTACTTCTGCTTCCACGACCGCGACGTCGCGCCGGAGGGTCGGACCTTCTCCGAAACGCAGGGCAACCTGGAGCAGATGATCGCCGAGATCGAGGGCCATATGGCCCGGACCGGGAAGAAGCTGCTGTGGGGCACGGCGAACCTGTTTAGCCACCCACGGTACGCGGCTGGCGCATCGACGAACCCCGATCCGGAGGTCTTCGCATATGCCGCCGCCCAGGTCAAGCTGATGCTCGAGGCCACGCATCGGCTCGGTGGCGCGAACTACGTGCTGTGGGGGGGGCGGGAGGGTTACGAGACCCTCCTGAACACCGACCTGGCCCGCGAAGAGGACCAGTTCGCTCGGTTCCTGACCCTGGTCGCCGAGCACAAGCATCGGATCGGCTTCACCGGAACGCTCCTTATCGAGCCCAAGCCGCAGGAGCCAACGAAGCACCAGTACGACTACGACTGTGCCACCGTGGCCGGATTCCTCCAGCGACACGGGTTGACCGACGAGTACCGGGTGAACATCGAGGTCAACCACGCGACCCTGGCCGGGCACAGTTTCCACCACGAGGTCCTCGTGGCGCTGGCGACCGGGATCTTCGGCAGCGTGGACATCAACCGCGGCGACTACCAGAACGGATGGGACACCGATCAGTTCCCGAACTCGGTCGACGAGCTGGCGCCGGTCCTGGCCGAGATCCTGCAGGCAGGCGGCTTCACGACCGGTGGCTTCAACTTCGACACCAAGCTCCGCCGCCAGAGCCTGGATCGGTCCGACCTGTTCCATGCCCACATCGGCGGTATGGACACCCTCGCACGGTCGCTCCTCGTGGCGGCCGACATGGTGGAGCAGCGGACGCTCGATCGGTTCCGGACGGATCGGTACGCCGGCTGGACCGCTGAGCTGGGCGAGTCGATCCTCGGCGGCCGAATGAGCCTCGCCGACCTCGCCGCCGCCGTGGACGAGCGGAAGCTGGACCCCCAACCCCGATCTGGGCGCCAGGAGCTGCTCGAGAACCTCGTCAACCAGCGCATCTGGGCCGCGGAACGCTCGCCGCGGACCGAGTGACCGCGCGACACTGAGCGCGATGGGTCACGTCCTCGGGATCGACGTCTCGACGACGGCGACCAAAGCCATCCTGGTCGACGAGACCGGCGCCGTCCGCGGGGTGGGCACGGCGGAGTACCCGACGTCAGTCCCTCAGCCACGCTGGAGCGAGCAGGATCCGACCCAATGGTGGGAAGGATCGGTGTCCGCGATCCAATCGATTCTGGCCTCGAGTCGCGTCCCAGCCGAGGAGGTGGCCGCCGTCGGCCTCACCGGGCAGATGCACGGGGCCGTCCTGCTGGACGCGGCTGACGCCGTCCTGCGCCCGGCCATCCTGTGGAACGACCAACGGACCAACGCTGAGTGCGACCTGATCCGCGAGGCCGTCGGCCGCGATCGGCTCATCGAGATCACCGGCAACGACGCGCTGACCGGGTTCACCGCGCCCAAGCTTGTCTGGGTCCGTGACCACGAACCCGACGTGTGGCGCCGTGTTGCCCACGTGCTCCTGCCCAAGGACTACGTCCGCCTGCGGCTGACCGGCGACCGCGCCGTGGACAAGGCCGATGGGGCGGGCACGATCCTCTTCGACCTCGCTGCTCGCGACTGGTCGCCCGAGGTGCTCGAGGCGCTGGAGATCAACCGCGCCTGGATGCCAACGACGTACGAAGGCCCCGAGGTCACCGGGAAGCTTACCGCTGACGCAGCCCGGGCCACCGGTCTGCGCGCGGGCACCCCGGTTGTCGCTGGTGGCGGCGACCAGGCGGCCAACGCGGTCGGAGTCGGCGTCGTGGCAGAGGGCACGATGGCGCTCTCGCTCGGAACATCGGGGGTCGTATTCGCCGCTACCTCCGAGCCGCGGATCGAGCCCGAGGGTCGTGTCCATGCCTTCTGCCACGCCATCCCCGGCCGCTGGCACATGATGTCGGTGATGCTCTCAGCAGCGGGCAGCCTGCGGTGGTTCCGCGACGCGCTGGCGCCGGGCCTGTCGTTCGAGGAGCTCACCGCCGGAGCGGCTGAGGTGCCCGCAGGAAGCGACGGGCTTACCTTCCTCCCCTATCTGTCAGGTGAACGGAGCCCGCACCCAGATCCCTTCGCCCGCGGCGCGTTCGTCGGTCTCACCCTGGCTCATGACCGCCGTCACATGGTGCGTGCCGTCCTCGAGGGCGTCGCCTACGGCCTGCGCGACGGCCTGGACCTGATGGTCGAGGCCGGAACGCTGGCGCCCGATCAGATCCGGGCTTCAGGTGGGGGGACGGCCAGCGGCCTCTGGCGGCAGATCTTGGCCGACGTCCTTGAGGCGGAAATCGCAACGGTCGAGACCCAGGAGGGAGCGGCCTACGGCGCGGGCCTCTTGGCCGCGGTCGGCGCACGTTGGCATCCGAATGTCGAGTCGGCAACCGCCGCCCTCGTCAAGGCCACTCCGGTCGCGGCGCCAGGACTGGCTAGAGCCCGCTACATCGAGGGGCACGCTGCGTATCGGTCTCTCTATCCGGCGCTCCGCCCGCTCTTCCCACGGGCCTGACCGGCGGCGAGGCCGCCGGAGGTCAGATCTGGATCTCGGCCAGCTCCTCGCGGGAGGCCTCAGCGGCCTTCTTGCCGAGGATGATCATGGCCAGGACCTCGTCGGTCGTCACACTACCCTTCTCAACGGTGTCCACGATCCTGCCGTGATACATGACGCTGATCCGATCCGCGAGGTCGAAGACGTCGTGAATGTCATGGCTGATCAGGAAGATCCCGATGCCTTCCTCCTTCAGTTGCTTGATCACGTCGCGGACTTGCGCCGTCTCCGCCGGTCCGAGGGCCGCGGTCGGCTCGTCCATGATCAGGATCTTGGCCTCGAAGTGGATCGCCCGCCCGATGGCCACGGCCTGGCGCTGGCCGCCAGAGAGGGACACCACCGGCGCGGCGAAGTTCTTGAAGTTCGGGTTCAGGCGGTTCAGGACCGTCCTCGAAGCCGCTTCCATCGCGTCGTCGTCGAGCGAGCCGACCCGGGAGACGAGTTCGCGGCCGAGGAAGATGTTGGCCGGGCAGTCCAGGTTGTCCGCCAGGGCAAGGGTCTGGTAGATGCACTCGATGCCGTAGGTCTTGGCATCGCGCGGGCTGCTGATCGAGGCCACCTCGCCCCGGATGTGGATCTCCCCCGCGTCAGCGGACTGAGCGCCGGAGAGGACCTTCATCAGGGTCGACTTGCCGGCCCCGTTGCCGCCGACCAGCCCGACCACCTCGCCCTCGTGCAGGTCGATGTTCACCCCATCGACGGCGTGCACGCCGCCGAAGGACACCCGGATGTCGCGCATGTCCACCAGGGGCGCCCGCGGCGCCGCCGGGCTAGGGGGCGTCGACGGCGGCAGGATTTCGACGGTCATCAGCTCGGATCCTACCCGGCTCGGCGGCGCAGGTATGCGTCGAGGCCCACGGCGATGACGAGGACGAAGCCGACGATGATGTCCTGGGTCGGCGAGTCGACGTTGAGCAGGAGCATGCCCGACCGCAGCGACTGCATGACCACCGCCCCCAGGACGGCGCCCGGGATCGAGCCGATTCCGCCGGCGAACGACGTCCCCCCGATCACGGCCGCCGAAATGACGTCGAGCTCGTTCTGCCCGCCCAGGCCGGTGACCGCCGCGTTGAGGCGAGCGGTCTGGACCGCGGCGCTGATCGCGCACAGGACGCCCATCACCGCAAAGATCGTGACGATCGTCTTGCGGGTGTTGATTCCGCCCAGTCGCGCCGCCTCGGGGTTGCCGCCCATCGCATACACGTTGCGGCCAAACCGGCGCCGGGTGGCGACATAGGTCATCACGATCGTGACCGCGAGCAAGATGAGCACCGGGTAGGCGATGCCGGTCGGAATGATCAGGCCGCCGGGCGGGATCGGGATGCCGCGCTCCTCGGCAAACTGCGCGGCGAGGGCCTCAGGCCAGGAATAGGCGTTCGCGACCCACACGGCGCCGAGCACGGCGGCGATGGCGAACCCGTTGAGCGCGATTTCGGCCCACATCGGACGGACCTGGAAGCCGTAGTGCCGTTTCCGCCGGCGCGAGCGGACAGCGTTGATGACGATCGCGACGGCAATGACAACGCCCACCGCCCAGCTCAGGGTCTCCCCCAGGGACCCCTCCGGACCGCCTCCGAGAAGCCGGAAGATGCCGTCCAGGGGCGCCATGGTCTGGCCCTGCGCGTAGCTGAAGATCAGTCCGCGAAAGACGAGCAGGCCGCCCAGGGTGACGATGAATGACGGGACGCCCCCGTAGCCGATGATGAGCCCCGTGATGGCGCCCAGCGTCGCCCCGAGCACGAGACCCACGACGAGGGCGACGAGCCACGTGTAGGGCTGGTCGAACCCAAGGCCGAGCGCCCTGGGAATCCACTCGATCTGCACCATGGCCATCGTGTAGCCGAGGAAGCCGAGCAGCGAACCGACCGAGAGGTCGATGTTCCGCGACACGATGACCAGCACCATGCCGGTGGCCATGATCCCGATCGAGGCGCTCTGAACCGAGAGGTTCCAGAGGTTTCTGGCCGTGAGGAAGCCGCCGTCCGAAACCACGTTGAAGCCGACCCAGATGATCGCCAGGGCCACCAGCATGCCAAAGAGACGGGTGTCGATCTCGGCGCGGCGGAGGGCGACCGGGATCCTGCGCAGGAACTCGCGGATCGCCCCTAGCACGCGTTGGTAGGCGGGTGGCTGGAGTTGGGCCTCAGCACCAGTCATGGCGGATTCCTCTCACCGGGGCGATCGGAATAGGCGAGCGCCCTGCGCCGCGGAAGCCGCGACGCAGGGCGCGTTTGGTTCAGCCGGAGCTCAGCGCGTCCTTACGGGCACGCATCCACCGAGCCTGCGGTCACACCCTGGCACAGGGTCTCCTCGTCGATCCAGCCGGCGTCCACGACCGCGTTCAGGTTGTCCTGAGTGATCGCGAGCGGAGTCAGCAGGATCGAGGTCATCGAGTTGCCCCCGGGGCTGTCGAACTGCGCGGTGTTCGGCACAGCCGTGATGTCCGGATCACCGCACAGGGCAAGCGCCGCGACACCAGCTGCGGTGCCCAGGTCGCGCGCGTCCTTCCAGACGCTCACGCTCTGAGTGCCCAGCGCGACCCGGTTCAGGGCGGCCAGATCGCCGTCCTGTCCGGACACCGGAGTTGTTCCAGCCATGCCCTGCGCTTCGAGCGCAGCCACAACGCCGCCCGCCATGCCGTCGTTCTCAGACAGCACCGCGTCGACTTCGTTGTTGGCGTCGGTCAGGATCTGCTCCATGTTGGTCTGGGCGGTGGCCGGATCCCAGTTGTCGGTGTAGGTCTCACCGACGATGGTGATCGCACCCGAGGTAACGGCATCGCCGATGACCTCTTCGTAGCCGGCTCGCAGGAAGTCGGCGTTGGCATCAGCCGAGTTGCCCTTGATGATCGCGTAGTTGCCTTCGGGAACCAACCCGAAGATCACCTCGGCCTGCAGACGTCCGACGCCCACGTTGTCGAAGGTGATGTACAGCGTAGCCGGGTCCTCGATCAGGCGGTCGTAGGCGATGACCGGAACGCCCTGGTCAATCGCGGTCTGCACCGAGGGCAGGATGGCCTCGCCGCTCTGGGCAAGGATGATCAGCACGTTGGCTCCCTGGGAGAGCAGGTTCTCGACATCGTTGGCCTGCTGCTCCTCGGACGAGCCAGCGTCCGTTGAGACATATTCGGCGTTGCCGGCCCCCAGGGCTTCCTGGATGGCGGGCTCGTCCCACTTAGCCCAGCGCTCTTCCTGGTAGTTGTTCCACGACACGCCGACGACGCAGTCGCCGCCAGCTGCCGCGCTTTCACCAGCGCTCCCGGCGGCACTCTCCGCGGGGCTGCCGCTCGACGATGGCTGGCAGGCTACCAGCAGGATCGCGAATACCGAGAGTATTGCCGCTACTCGGCGAAAGGACATGTGCTCCTCCTTCGATGTGCTGCGCTTGACCAATCGGCATCCGCCAGGCTAATCAGCCGGGGCGCAGATGCCGCGCGCGCTCCCCCACTCGTGCACTGTACAGCCTCTCGCGGACACGGGCTAGACCACGCGTCCATGCAGCGGGCTCCGGCCAGCCGCCGCGCCGAGCTGCTGGAGGCGGTGGCAACCGCTAATGTCTGTCGCCGGAGCCGCATCGTCTCCGCATGGGCGGGACGTGAGCGCAGCCGTGACCGGGAGGACGGACCGATGGACAGACTGAATGGGAAGGTCGCGCTGGTCACTGGCGCAAGCCGAGGGATCGGCGCCGCAGTGGCGCAGTCACTGGCGGACGCCGGGGCTCGCCTGGCGCTCGGATCGCGGAGCGGGGATGACCCTGGGATCGAGGGCGCGCTGACGATGCCCGCCGACGTCCGAGATCCAGCGTCGGTCGAGGCGCTGGTGGCCGCCACCGTCGATCAGTTCGGCGGCCTCGACATCCTCGTCGTGAACGCCGGCGTCGGCGCTTACGGGCCGTTCCTCGACCTGCCGGCCGAGCACATCGAGGAGATGATCGACGTCAACGTGAAGGGCGCCATCTACGCCATCCGTGCCGCGCTCCCCGTCCTGCTGAAGAGCGACGCCGCCGACATCGTGATGATCGCCAGCGAGGCCGGGCGACGCGGCCTTCCCTACGAGGCGGTCTACTGCGCCTCGAAGTTCGCCCAGGTCGGCCTGACGGCCGCCCTGGACCACGAGCTGCGGGAGCAGGGCGTCCGGTGCACGAACGTGTGCCCGGGTGGCGTCGCCACCGACTTCGCGATGGGGCGGGGCCGAACCCCCGACATGCCCCAGCTCAGCGGGATGATGCGACCGGAGGACGTGGCCGAGACGGTGCTGTTCGTGGTTACCAGGCCACGGACCCATCGCATCCTGGAGGTGGCATTCCGGCCGGTCACCGAGACCTCCTGGGGCTAGGATCGATGACCAATCTCCGGTGGGGCATTCTGTCGACGGCCGACATCGGTCGCACGAAGGTCATCCCGGGAATCCAGAAGGGGAACCGGTGCGATGTGGTGGCCATCGCCTCGCGGGATGAGGGACGTGCTCGCGAGACCGCCCGTGCCCTGGGGATCCCACGGGCGCACGGGTCGTACGAGGCGCTCCTCGCGGACGCCGAGGTGGACGCGGTCTACATCCCGCTCCCCAACCACCTCCACGCCGAATGGACGCTGGCGGCGGCGCGAGCCGGCAAGCACGTCCTGTGCGAGAAGCCGCTGGCCACGACCGCGGCGGACGCCGAGCGGATGATCGAGGTCTGCCGGGCGGAGGGCGTGCAGCTGATGGAAGCGTTCATGTACCGGCTCCATCCGTCGTGGGTGGCGGTCCGCGAGTTGGTCGCCGGCGGGCGGATCGGTCAACTGGTGGCCGTCGACAGCTGGTTCTCGTACTTCAACGACGATCCCGCCAACATCCGGAACATCGCCGCCGTCGGTGGCGGCGCGCTGTACGACATCGGCTGCTACAGCGTGAACCTGTCCCGCATGCTGTTCGGGTCCGAGCCGACCGGCATCCACGCCGTGCTCCGACGCGACCCCGTCGGCGGGACCGATGTGCTGACCAGCGGCCTGCTCGAGTTCGGCGACGGCGTGGCCACGTTCACCTGCTCGACCCGAGCGGAGGACGACCAGCGGGTCGAGATCTACGGGACGACCGGCCGGATCTCGATCGGGATCCCGTTCAACATCCCGCCCGACCGCCCGACCGAGGTCTTCGTGACCGCTGGCGGCAACCCGCCCGTCGACCCGGACACCGAGGTTCTGACCTTCGCGACGGCCGATCCCTATACCGTCGAGGCGGAATATTTCGCGGCGGCGGTCCTCGAGGACCGACCGGTGCCGGTCCCGCCAGAGGACGCCGTCGCCAATCTGCACGTCATCGAGCAGATCCTGGCCGTTGCCCGCAGCTGACCCCGGCCGGGTGGAGCGGAGGTCATGAGCGACGACCCGTCGGGTCGGCCAGTGCGCGTCCTTCTGGGCGTAGCCATAGCGGCGCTGCTGGGCCTGGCCGTCGTAGCGCTGCTCGGTCGGGCGACCTTCGGCTCGCAACCGGAAGCCCTGCCGGCGCCCCGTTTCATCGACGACACCGATAGGGCTGGGTTCGACCATCGGTACGACGGCGAGTTCGCGTTCTTCGTCGGCGGCGGAGTCGCCGTGTTCGACTGCGACGGAGACCGGAAGCCGGACATCTACTTCGCCGGGGGCAGCGAACCAGCTGCCCTCTACCGCAACGAGAGCGAGGTTGGCGGTCCGTTGCGGTTCGTTCCGGTGGTGAGCCCGGTCACCGATCTCGACGACGTGACCGGCGCCTATCCGCTGGAGGTCGATGGGGACGGCGTGATCGACCTGGCGGTCCTGCGGCGCGGCGGAAACGTGCTCCTGCGGGGGATCGGGGCCTGTGCGTTCGAGGCCGCGAATGACGCCTGGAGCTTCGATGGCGGGACCGCGTGGACCGCTGCCTTCAGCGCCACATGGGAGACCACGACCGGATGGCCGACGCTTGCGTTCGGGAACTACCTCGACCAGTCAAGCGAAAACCCCGAGCGCCTCTGCGCCGACAACGTGCTGGTTCGGCCGAAACCCGATGGCGCTGGTTTCGCCGCCCCCGTCCCGTTGAGTCCGGGCTGGTGCTCGCTCTCGATCCTGTTCAGCGACTGGGACCGGTCGGGGCGGCGGGATCTGCGCGTCTCCAACGACCGCCACTACTACAGCGCGACCGGCGACGGCGAGGAGCAGCTGTGGCGGATCAGCCGGGCCGAGCCGCCGCACCTGTACACCGAGGCGGAGGGCTGGCAGCGGGTCCAGATCTGGGGAATGGGCATCGCGAGCTACGACCTCACCGGCGACGGCTACCCGGAGTACTTCCTGACCAGCCAGGCGGACAACAAGCTCCAGACCCTGGAGGACGGTCCCACGGAGCCGCGCTTCCGCGACATGGCCCTCGAGGCGGGGGTCACCGCAACCCGCCCCTACGTCGGCGATACGACGCTGCCGTCGACGGCGTGGCACGCGGAGTTCCAAGATGTGAACAACGATTCGTTCGTCGACCTGTTCGTCGGAAAAGGAAACGTGGAGGCCATGCCGGAGTACGCAGCGGCTGACCCGAGCAACCTTCTGATCGGGCAGACCGACGGCACCTTCGTTGAGGGAGCGGAGACGGCTGGCATCGTCAGCTACGACCGCGCCCGTGGAGCCGCGCTCGCCGACTTCAACCTCGATGGCATGCTCGACCTGGTCGTGGTCTACCGCCGGGAACCGGTCCGCGTCTGGCGCAACGCCGGCCCCGCCTATTCCGTGGGCACGGCCCAGGCGCCTGCGAGTCACTGGCTGGCGGTCCAGCTCGGCCAGGAGGGAACGAACACGCAGGCCATCGGGGCCTGGGTCGAGGTGCGCATCGGGGATCGCGTGATCCAGCGAGAAATGACCGTGGGCGGCGGACACGCGAGCGGGCAGCTGGGGTGGACCCACTTTGGCGTCGGGCCGGCCACCGAGGTCGAGGTCCGCGTCCAGTGGCCGGACGGCGAGGTGGGGCCCTGGCTCCCGGTCGACGCCGACCAGTTCGTCCTCGTCGAACGCGACGCCGACGCAGCCGAGCCGTGGGTACCCGCCGCGGGACCAACCCAGCCGTGAGCCACCACCGGCGTGCGCGCATGGCCGAGCTCAGCCTCCCCGAATTTGGTTCGTCGCCGAGCACGCCGGGCATCCCGACCGAGCTCTACGAGCAACGGGTCGGACGCCTGCGAGCGCGAGCGGACGAGGCGGGGTTCGACCGACTCGTGGTGTACGCGGACCGGGAGCACAGCGCGAACCTGGCGTATCTCACCGGCTTCGATCCCCGCTTCGAGGAGGCGGTGCTCGTCGTCGGGCCGGATGACCCGCCCGCGATCCTGGTCGGCAACGAGTGCTACGCGATGGCGGGCGCGGCACCGCTCGCGATGCGGCGCCACCTCCTCCAGGATCTCAGCCTGCCGTCCCAGCCCCGCGACCGGTCACGGCCCCTGGCCGACCTCCTGGCCGAGGAGGGAATCGGTCCGGGGTCCCGGGTTGGCGTTATCGGTTGGAAGACATACGGCGACGCCGAGGCCAGCGACGCGCCGGCGTACCTGGTCGACGAGATCCGGCGTCTGACCGGCCCCGCGGGATCGGTCACGAACGCGACCGGGCTGCTCATCGACGCCGGAGACGGGCTGCGGGTCATGAACGAGGTCGAGCAGCTCGCTGCCTTCGAGCATGCAGCGTGCCACACCTCGAGCGGGGTCCGCCGCCTGCTGTTCGGCCTGCAGCCGGGAATGACCGAGCAGGATGCGGTCGGCCTCCTGGCGTGGAACGGCTCCCCTCTCTCCTGCCACCTCATGCTCTCGAGTGGGCCCCGCGCCACGCTCGGCCTACTTAGCCCGGGCGATCGCACC
>DASYGU010000105.1:0-3238 GCA_035999355.1 Candidatus Limnocylindria bacterium
CAGCAGGTTCTGGGTGGCCGCCAGGCCGCTGGCATAGGCGATCCCGTGCGTGCCGCCCTCGAGCTCGGCGACCGCGCGCTCGAGCAGCTGGCGGGTCGGGTTGCCGGTGCGCGAATACTCGTATCCATTGCGCGGCTGGCCGACCGCGTCCTGCTGGAAGGTGACGGCCTGCTCGATGGCCGGCACTACCGCGCCGGTGGTCTCGTCCGGCTCGAAGCCGGCATGGACGGCCAGCGTCTCGAATTGGGGTTCGCGCTGGTCGCTCACCTGCCGGATGCTAGCGGGTGACGCGCCCCGCCGATGGAGTGGCTAGCGGGTGCGCGGGAAGCCGAGATCGACCGAGGACGTCCCGGGGTCGGGCCAACGGGCGGTCACCACCTTGGCCCGGGTGAAGAACTGGATGCCCTCCGGGCCGTACATGTGGAGGTCACCGAACAGCGAGCTCTTCCAGCCGCCGAAGCTGTAGTAGGCAACCGGGACCGGGATCGGGACATTGATGCCCACCATCCCGACCCCGATGTCGAACTGGAACTGGCGGGCCGCCCCGCCGTCGCGGGTGAAGATCGCGGTGCCGTTGGCGTATGGGTTGTCGTGGATGATCTCGACCGCATCGGTATACGTGTCCGCGCGCACGACTTCCAGCACCGGGCCGAAGATCTCGTTCTGGTAGCAGTCCATGTCCGGCCGGACCTTGTCCAGCAGCGATACGCCCAGGAAGAAGCCCTGCCCGTCCTGGTACAACGGATGCTCGCGACCGTCCACCACGAGCTCCGCGCCCTGCGCCGGGCCGCTCTCGAGGTAGGACGCGACCTTGTCGCGGTGCTCGCGGGTGATCAGCGGCCCCATCTCGGCCTCGGGGTCCGTGCCTGGACCGACCTTGATCTTGGGCAGTCGAGCCTGGATGGCTTCGACCAGCGGCTGGGCCACGTCCCCCACCGCGACGACCACGCTGATCGCCATGCACCGCTCGCCGGCGGAGCCATAGGCGGCGGACACGGCCGCATCGGCGGCCATCTCGATGTCCGCATCGGGGAGCACGATCATGTGGTTCTTCGCGCCGCCCAGGGCCTGGACCCGCTTGCCGGCCTTCGTCCCGTTCTCGTAGATGTATCGGGCAATAGGCGTGGAGCCCACGAAGCTGACCGATGCGACGTGGGGGTGCTCGAGGATCCGATCCACTGCCACCTTGTCGCCGTGGACCACGTTGAACACTCCGGCTGGTACCCCGGCCTCGGCCAGCAGCTCCGCCATATAGACCGATGCGGAGGGGTCCTTCTCCGAAGGCTTGAGCACGAACGTGTTCCCACAGGCGATGGCGTTGGCGAACATCCACATCGGGACCATGGCCGGGAAGTTGAACGGGGTGATCCCCGCGGCCACGCCCAGCGGCTGGCGGATCTGGTACACGTCGATCCCGGTCGACGCCTGCTCGCTGAACGAGCCCTTCATCAGCTGCGGGACGCCAGTGGCGAACTCGAGGTTCTCGAGGCCGCGAGCGACCTCGCCCAGGGCGTCCGAGGGGACTTTGCCGTGCTCCGCGGTCAGGTGGGCGGCGATATCGGCCCGATGCTGGTCGACCAGGTTCCGGATCCGGAACATGATCTCGGTCCGGCGGCTGAGGGAGGTGGCGCGCCACGCCGGAAAGGCTTCGTGCGCCGCCTTGACCGCGGCGTCGACCTCCTCGACAGACGCGAAGTCCACCTCGCGCGCGACCTCGCCGGTGGCCGGGTTGTACACCGGTCCGTGGCGGCCGCTCGTGCCGGCGACGCGCTTGCCGCCGATCCAATGGTTGACCCGCGGCAGGTCCGAGCCCTGTGCCGATGCCGACTGTGGCGGTTGGGCGGTGGTGGTCACGCGGGCAGGGTACCCCTCTGTGTGCGTCATCGCTATTCCGCTCTCGGGGTTGTCTCTATTACTAGCGCGGGTGTATTTTAGAGACCGAACGCACGGCTGCGACGCATGGGGCGCCGACCGATGCGAGGGATCGAAAGGGTGGCAGCTCGATGGCAGACCAGAGCCTGTACGACCGTCTGGGAGGGATCTTCGCGATCTCTGCGGTGGTCGATCACTTCAGCGACGCGCTGATCAAGAACCCGATCGTCGGCCAGCAGTCCGCGAATCCGGCCCTGCGGCAGTGGCACAGCGATCAGCTCGGCCGCCTGCCCGGGCTGAAGTTCATGCGGACCCTGTGGGTTGCCGAGGTGAGCGGCGGTCCGTTCACCTACCAGGGCACCGAGCCGGGTCGCACCGCCCTCGGGCTCGAGCAGGCGCATCGCGAGTTCAAGATCACGCCGGCCGAGTTCGACGAGGTCGCCGCGGAGCTCGCTCGGACCCTGGACACCGTTGGCGTGCCCGAGCAGGAGAAGGGTGAGGTCCTCGCCGCCTTCGCCGCGCACAAGGATGAGGTCAACGAAGGATCCCTGGCCGCGGCCAGCTGAGCCGGGAGTTCAGGCCCGACGGCGGACGACCACCGTGGGGCGCGTGTCGCGCCAGTCATAGTCGGCTACAGCCTCATCGGGTCCGATGAGGCCGGCCTCGCGCAGCCACGCGTCGTTGTAGAGCTTGCCAAGGTAGTTCCGTCCCGAATCGGGGAGGAGAACCACGAACAGCGCGTTGGGATCGTCAACGTCCCGGGCGACCTGGAGGGCGGCCCATAGCGCAGTCCCACCCGACTCTCCGACGAGCATGCCCTCGGCCGCGGTCGCCGCTCGGGCGGTCAGGAACGCGTCGCGATCGGGCACCCGGACGATGACATCGGCGACATCGGTGTCATAGGTGTCGGGCCAGAAGTCCTCGCCGATGCCCTCGGTCAGGTAGGGGTGGATCGGTCCCCCGCTGAAGACCGAGCCGTCGGTATCGGCGCCGACGACCACCAGGTCAGGCCGCTGTTGGTGGAGGTATCGGCCCACGCCTGAGATGGTGCCTCCGGTGCCCACGCCGGCCACGAAATGGGTGATCCGACCCTCGGTCGCCTCCCAGATCTCGGGCCCCGTGGTCAAGTGGTGGGCCTGCGGGTTGGCCGAGTTGGTGTACTGGTCGGGCTTCCAGGCGCCGGGCGTCTCGCGCGCCAGCCGATCCGAAACGCGGTAGTACGAGCGCTCGTCATCGGGTTCGACCTCGGTGGGGCAGACCACGACCTCGGCCCCGTAGGCGCGCAGCAGGGCACGCTTCTCCTCCGACTGCTTGTCGGCCATGACGAAGATGCACCGGTAGCCCTTCACCGCGGCGGCCATGGCCA
>DASYGU010000106.1:0-10002 GCA_035999355.1 Candidatus Limnocylindria bacterium
TGGTCGCGGTGGGCTTCGGCGGGTACCTGCTGCTCAACCTGTTCGTGTATGGCGACCCGTTCGCCTTCCTCCAGATCCAGAGCGAGCATTGGTTCAAGTCGTTCGCCTGGCCGTGGGTCGGGATCGGAGGCGTCGTCCGCCGGCTGGGAGATCCAAATCTCGAGAACGTGGCCGTGCTCGGGTTGGCCGAGCTCGCGACCATCGGTCTGGGGCTGGTGGGAACCGTCTATTCGCTGATCCACTTCCGCGCGGCATGGACGGTGTGGATGGCCGGCAGCTGGGTGCTGTTCGTGAGCACCGCGTTCGTTCTCTCCGTGCCGCGATACGCGATCGCGATGTTCCCGCTCTTCGCCTGGTTCGCGGTGCTCGCCGAGCGACGGTGGCTGGGCATCGCGATCGGGATCGTCTCGGTCCTCCTGCTGCTGTGGTTCTCGGGGCGGTTCGCGCTGGGCTCGTGGGCCTTCTGATGCGGCCCGGACGCCCCGCGCGCCTGGGTCTCGTCACCGTCCTCGCCCTCGTCGCGGCGGCGGCGTGCGGGAGGCCACCTCCCGAAGGCGCGGTGGAGGTGACCCTGGCCGACGGAACGCAGGTTGCATCGTGGGGCGACGGCGAATATGGCGTCGTGCTGATCGCCGATGACGGAGAAACGGCGGCCGACTGGGCGGCGCTGGCGACCGAGATCGCGGCCAACCGGATGGCGGTCGTGGCGCTCGATTCAGCCGCGGCCGACCCCGACACGCTGGCCGCCGCGGCTCGCTGGCTGACCGATGGCGGCGCCGAGCGGGTGGCGACCATCGCCTCGGGCGACGCTGGCGGGACACGCCTCGCCGAGGCCGCCGGCGACGGCGCAGCCGTCGATCAGCTCATCCTCATCTCGGGCAGCCTGGGCGACGACCAGCTCGCGGCCCTGGGCGAGCCGCCCAAGCTGTTCATCGCGGCCGAGGGGGACGAGGCGGGATCGCTGGGGGCCGAGCAGATGACGGACGCAGCGGCCGGTGCGTGGAACGCGGTCCTGCTGGTGCCGGGCTCGGACCGCGGTGCGGCGATCCTGGGAGGCGAAGGCCGCGACGCGCTGATCGATGGCGTGGTCGCCCGACTCGAGGAGCGGCGCTAGGTCGATCCGGGCCGGGACAACGAAGTGTCCCGAAGGAACCGCGGCGACCGTTGATGTCATCTCGGGTCCGGCCAGCTGCCCCTTCGGGACGTTGGCAGAATGGAGCACGAATCGGCTCCGCGCAAGCCCCCTTTTCCACGACCTTTTGCGGTTGGCCGCGACTTGTCCACAGGCTTTCGGCGGAGCGGGCCATACTGCGCCCATGGCAGCCAGCCAGCGCGGCCCGCTCGAGGTCATCGTCGAGATCCCGTCCGGTAGCCGGAACAAGTACGAGTACGACCACGAGAACCATCGGTTCGTGCTCGACCGGGTCCTGTACAGCAGCGTCCACTATCCATGCGACTACGGATTCGTGGACGGGACCCTGGCCGACGATGGGGATCCGCTCGACGTCCTGGTCGTCATCAGCGAGCCCACGTTCCCCGGCTGCGTCGTTCGCGCCCGGCCAGTCGGGGTGCTGGACATGCGCGACGACAAGGGACACGACTACAAGGTCCTCGCCGTCGCCTCCGACGATCCCCGTTGGGACGAGACGCACACCCTCGGCGACCTCTCCCCGCACCGGTTGAGGGAGATCGAGAACTTCTTCCAGATCTACAAGGAGCTGGAGGGCCGCCCGGTGGAGGTCTTCGGCTGGCTCGATGCCGATGAAGCGTGGCGGATCATCGACGAATCGCTGGTGGCGGGACAGGCCTAGAGCGGCGTGGACCACGCTCCGCGGCTCGGGACCGGCGGGCGGCCGCTGCGGCTGGCGTACCTGGGTGACCCCAACAGCGTCCACACTCGGCGTTGGATCGGCTACTTCGCAAGCCATGGTCACGAGGTGCATTTGCTCGTCGGTTCCCACGACACTGTTGCGGAGGGCCTGCCGGCGGCGGTCATGGTCCACCGATTTCGTCGCGAAGGCAGGCCGCGGCTGCCGGTCCTCGCCTCGCTCGACGTTCGGCGGCGTCTTCGAGGGCTCCTGACCGAGATCGACGCGGACGTCCTTCACGCCCACTTCCTGTCGCGATATGGCTGGCTGGGCCGCGTCGCGGGCTGGCATCCCTACGTCGTGACCCTGTGGGGTTCCGACATCCTCATCACTCCCTGGCGCTCATGGCGGGCGCGAATCAAGGGCCGATTGGCCTTGGTCGGGGCCGATCGGATCACGGTGGCCAGCGGCCATATCGGCGACGCGGCGATGCGTCTGGGCGCGCGGCCGGAGCGCATCGTCCGCATCCATTTCGGGGTCGACACCGATCGGTTCAACCCGACCCGGGCCGACCCCGCCGTGCGCGGCCGCCTGGGGCTGTCCGGACGGATCGTGTTCTCGCCACGGGCGCTGGCGCCGCTCTACCGCCACGAGCTCGTTCTCGAGGCCGTGGCCCCGATGGCCGAGGACGTGAAGGTCCTGGTGGGCCGGCGCCGGGCGGATGCGGCGTACCTCGATCGCCTCCGCGCGCGTGCTCGGGAGCTGGGCATGACCGACCGGTTCGTCGTCCTGGACGACGTCGCGGACGAGGATCTGCCTGCCCTGTTCGCCGTTGCGGACGTGGTGGTCTCCGTTCCGGAGAGCGACGGTCTGCCGCTGACCGTGCTCGAGGCCATGGCCTCGGCGGCTCCGGTCGTCGTCAGCGACCTCCCGGGACCGCGGGACCCGCTCCTGGCGCACCCCCGCCTCATCGTCCCGGGAGGTGACGCCGGGGCACTGACCACGGCGCTGGACTGGGTGCTCGGTCTCGCGCCCGCCGAACGCGACGCCCTCGGGCAGGCGCTGCGGGCCGCGGTCACCGGTGAGTACGAGTACGTCCGGAATATGCAGGCCATGGAGCAGGTGTACCGAGCGCTGGTTCCGGACCTGGTCTAGCCCGCTGCCGATGCCTCCCAGGCATCGCGAACGGCATCCTGGAGGGTGTGGGCTGGGCGCCAGTCGAGGAGCGCGGCAGCCCGGCTGATATCGGCCTGTTGCCACGGGACGTGCCCTCCATGAGGCCCCGCGCTCGCGACCTCGACGATCTCCCCCGCGAACCCGGCGACGGAGGCCAGCAGCCTGATGAGGTCACGTGACCGCGTCGCCACGCCGGAGCCCACGTTCAGGACCAGCCCGCCGATATGCGTGGCGGATGCGGCGGCAACAATGGCGTCCGCGACGTCCGCCACGTGAACGAAGTCTCGATGGCTGGACAGGTCACCCAGCCGGATCTCGCCGGCATCGCCGGCCTGCGCCGCCCGGATCTTGACGATCGCCGACCCGAGCAGGCTGCTGCGGGGCGCTCCTCCACCCACGACATTGAACAGCCTCAGCACGGTCATCCGGTCCGCGAAAGGCGCTCCGAGCACCAGCGCGGTCGCGGCGGCCTTCGATTCGCCATATCGGCCGGTCGGTCGCGCAGGACTCGATTCGTCCATCGGCATCCGCCGCTCCACCGCGCCATATTCGACGGCGGAACCAAGGTGGACCAGCCTGGGCGGCGCGCTCGCCTCGCGCATTGCGTCGAGCACGTTCCGGACGACGGTGACGTTGCCCTGCTCCATGGCTTCCACCGACCCAGACGTGACGCCTGCACAGTTGATGATCACGTCCGGCCGGACCTCGCCGACCAGCGACCGAGCGAAGGAGGCCTCGGCCAGATCCCCGGTCATCCACCGCCCGCTGCGGTCCCCACGCCGGTCGTGCCGACCGACCGCGGTGACTTCGGCCGTCCGTGCCGCCGCGACGTCGAGGACATGGCGGCCGACGAAGCCGGAGGCCCCGAGCACGAGGATCCGCTCAGCCGTTTCCGGGCACCCCTGCGGGCAGGAGCACGGATCGCAGCTCCGCGAACTCGGCATTGGCCCGCTCGTACTCCTCCGGTCGCCCGATGTCGACCCAGTAGCCGTCGTGCAGGAAGCTTCGTGGCAGGTCGCCGCGGCCGAGGAGGTCCAGGACCAGCTGATCGAAGCCGAGGGCGGTTCCCGGCTCGTAGCCCGACAGGGTCGTGGCGCTCAGACCGTTGACGCCCATGCTGACCGCGAAGCGCAGGGTCGGCTTCTCGCGGAAGCCGACGACCATATCGCCGTCGAGCTCGAGGACGCCGAGCTCGGTCTCGAAGACGCGCTCGAACGTCGTGATCGTGAGCGACGCCCCGGAGCCCTCGTGCGCGGCCAGGACGGCGCCGAAGTCGAGATCGGTCAGGACGTCGCCGTTCAGGACGAGGAAGTGCTCCGGCAGGCGGTCCAGGATCTGGAGGATGGGACCGATCGTTCCGAGGGGCTGCTCCTCCACCGCGTAGTCGACTTCGAGCCCGAAGCGGGACCCGTCCCCGACGACGGCCTGGATGAGGCTGCCGAGGTGGCCGATGGCCAGCGTCGCGCGCTGGAAGCCCCGCGCCGCGAGCTGGCGGAGGACGATCTCCACGATCGGGAGCTCCCCTCCGATCGGAACCAGCGGCTTGGGGAGGGAGGTGGTGTACGGTCGGAGCCGCGTCCCCAGACCGCCGGCCAGGACGACCGCGTGGCGCACGGCAGGCATGGTCAGATCGTGTACTCGGTCGACGGATATCGTGCGAGGTTCGCCGGCTGTGCGAACCAGTCGCACGTGACACGAAGCCCATCCTCGAGACTGAGCTGCGGCGCCCATCCGGTCCGATCGCGGAGCGCGGACGCGTCCGCGATCAGCTCCTGCACCTCCGAAGCGTCGGGCCGCATCCGCTCGCCCTCCGATACGACGGTGACCTCGCGATCCACGAGGCGCGCGATGAGGTGGGCGAGGTCGCCGATCGCTATACCGGTGCCGGTCCCGGCGTTCAGGACCTGGCCCACGACCTGGTTGGCGGGCGCGTGCCCCACCGCCGTGAAGGCGGCCGCCGTGTCGGTCACGAACGTGAAGTCGCGAATCGGAGCCGTGGCACCGAGCCTGAGCTCCGTGACCCCGGCAGCAAGCTGGCGAACGATGGTCGGGATGACGGCACGCGTTGACTGCCGAGGGCCGTAGGTGTTGAACGGGCGGAGGGTCACGACCGGGATCGAGAAGCTGCTGACGTAGGCCTCGGCCAGCTTGTCAGCCGCAATCTTCGAGGCGGAGTACGGCGACTGGGCCTGCAGCGGATGGGACTCGTCGATCGGGACCCGGATCGCGGAGCCGTAGACCTCGCTGGTCGAGGTGTGCACCACCCGAGGTGTCTGGTGCGCGCGCGCCGCCTCGAGCACGTTGAGGGTCCCGGTCACGTTGGTATCCACGTACGAGCGGGGAGCGCGGTAGGAATACGGAATCGCGATCAGCGCGGCGAGGTGGTAGACGACCTCCGCCCCATCGGTGAATCCGAGAACCGACGAGCTGTCGCGCACGTCACCGGCGACGATCTCGACCTCGGCGAGCACGTCGGCGCCCAGGCTATCGAGCCATCCGCGGGCGCTGAACGAGTTGTACTGGACCATCGCCCGGACCCGGTCACCATCGGCGACCAGGCGTTCGACCAGATGCGACCCGATGAAACCCTCGGCGCCCGTGACCGCGACCAGCGTGCCCAGATGTCCAGCCTCCTGACGGTGGATTGAACCGGAAACTAAGTATCGCCCAGATATCGGTCGAGGAGGTCCATACAATCCCGTCGTGAGCTGCACCCTTCCGTGAGCCGCGTCATCGGGCGGCTGGTCCCGGACTCCGCCATCTACGGGCTCGGCGGGGCAGCGAATCAGACGGTGGCGATCCTCCTGGTCCCGATCTATGCCCGCCAACTCGGCCCCGCGGGCGTCGGTGTCGCCGCGGTCGTCAACTCCACGGTGGCATTGGCCCTGATGCTCGTCAGCCTCGCCATCCCGCAGGCGTTCTTCCGGTGGTTCCTGAGCGTGGCGCACGACGATCGAGCGCGCAGCGAGGTCCTGAGCACGACGATGGGCCTGCGCGTCGTCTCTTCCCTCCTCGGCGCGATCGTGGTCGCGATCGCCGTCGTGCCACTGACCGTACTCCTGTACGGCAGCACGGAGTACGTACCGGTCTTCCTGGCGATCCCGGTCATCGTCTTCTTCGACTCGCTGAACAGCATCCCGCTGTCCTATCTCCGCGCCCGGCGCCGTGCCCGCAGCTACTCGATCATCAGCTTCACCCGGGCTGCGCTCGGCACCGTTCTGATCCTCGGTTTCGTCGTCGGATCGAACCTCGGGGTCCTGGGCATCGTCCTCGGTTCCGGCATCTCGGCTGCCGTCTGCGCCGGGATCGGCCTGTTCGTCCTCCGGGACGCGGACCTGCGATGGGGCCTGAACCGTGACCTGGCGCGCGCGATGCTTGCCTTCTCTCTCCCGCTCGTCCCGGCCGCCGCAGCCGGCTGGGCGCTGAACCTGTCCGACCGGTACATCCTCCAGGGGTTGACCGATGCCGACACGGTTGGCGTCTACGCCCTCGGCTACACCGGCGGCATGGTCGTGCTCGCCTTCGTCGTCCAGCCGTTCGTGCTGGCCTGGGCGGCAACCTCGTGGGAGATCGCGAAAGAGGACGATGCGGAACGCCAGTACGCCCGGGTCCTGACCGCATTCACCGTGGTCGCCGCCTTCGTCGGCCTCGCCATCTCGGCCCTCGCGACCGATGTCCTCCGGCTGCTCGTCGGCCCGGCCTTCGCCGACAGCCGGCTGGTCGTGCCGTTCAGCGCCTTCGCCTACGTCCTGTACGGCGTGTACTCGGTCGTCGCGGTCGGGCTCAACATCCGGTCACAGACACGCTGGGTCTCGCTGGCCATGGGCATCGCGGCGGCGCTCAGCATTGGGCTCAACCTGCTGCTCATCCCCCTCGTCGGGATGTTGGGCGCGGCCCTGGCGACCCTCGTTGCCTACGCGGTGCTCGCCGTCACGACGGCGGCATTCGGCCAGCGCTATTACCCGGTTCCGTGGGACGTCACACGAGTGGCGGGGACCATGGTCGCCGGCATGATCCTGGCTGCCGCCGCGCTCCTCGGTCCCGACCTGCTCCTGTGGCGGATCGCCACCATTGCCGTGTTCCCGCTCGTCCTGATCGCGACCCGGATCGTATCCCCGGACGAGATCCGGGCCGCGCGGCGGCTCATTCGCCGCGGGGGCCAGGACGCGCCGGACAGCTAACCGCTGATCCGGCGGTATACCTCGAGCAGGGCCTGTTCCGACTGTCCCCAGTTGAACCGGTCTCGGACCGCGGCCGCTCCCCGGCGACCCATCGCCTCCGCCTCGGCCGAGTCCGCGAGGAGCCGGCGCAGCCCTGACGCAATGGCCGTCGGGCTCGTCGGATCGACGCAGACGCCCGCACCGGCCGCTTCAACGATCGCGCGGATGTGGGGCGCGTCGGTGGCGACCACCGGGATGCCGGCGGCCATGCATTGGAACAGCTTGTTCGGCAGGGCGAGGCGATTGTTCTCCGAGATGGGCGCCGTCAAGGCCACGCCGATGGTGGCGGACGCCGCGACGGACACCACCTGGTCGGCGGGCACCGGCGACACGAACCGGATGCGATCGCGGACACCGAGCCCGTCGGCCAGCTCGGGCAGGGCGCCCGATTCTCGACCGGCGCCGAGACAGACAAGGACGACCCCCGGACATTCGGGGAGGGCAGCGACGAGCTCCTCCAGCCCGCGTCCGAGTTGAATATTGCCGATATAGAGGACGATCGGTGCGCCAGCGGGAACGGGCTCGGTGACGAGGTGCCGGATGTCGCGGCGGACCACGGCCCCGACCTCGGCGGGATAGTTCGGGACCAGGGCCACCGGCACCCCATAGGACTTCCTGAGTCGCTCGGCAATCGGCTGGCTGACGGTCAGGACCGCGGCGGCCCGGGGCACGGTGCGTCGCTGGAGCCACCAGTACCACGCCCTGAACAGGCCGTGGTAGAGCGCGCTCCGCCCGCGGTTTTCCTGCCCCAGCCACAGCTCGTGGGCGTCGTACACGAACGGGACGCGGAGCCGCTCCGCGACCCTCGCGATGGCGTCCAGGGCATCGCTGTCGTGAGCGTGGACGATGTCCGGTCGGGTGGCGACCACGGCCTCGACCAGCCGGCCTCGGTATTCGCGCATCCGAAGACCGGGCAGGCGAGCTGGGCCGCGCGGAACGCGCACGACCGCATATCCATCGCGCTCCTCCTGCTCGGGCAGTCCGGGTCGGCCCTCTGCCACGACCGTCACCCGATAGCCAGCCCGGGTCAGGCTGGCGGCCTCCTTCTCTACCCGAGAGTCGGCGGTGAATGGGTTTCGGAGCAGCATCGTGACCAGCGTGGCCTGATTGGGCATCGGCCGGCAAGCATAATCGGGAGCCGGATGACATCGAGCGAAGCCGCGCCCTCGAGCTGGCTCGTCGCGGGAGTGCCGGACGCCGGCTCCAGCGGCGGATCGGTCCGCGCCCGGCACGTCTTCTCGGCCCTGGCCCGACGGACCGGTGCTCGGGTCATCGGAGCCCACGGCCGGCGCGGCCTGCCTGCCCTGGCGGTGGCCGTCGGATCGGCATCCGGCGGCTGGCGTCGGCCGTTGCACGTGGCCTCCACCCAGCTGCTGCCGCGACGTGGTTTGGGCCTCCTGCGCGGCAAGGCGCAGGCATCGGTCCTGGACGTCCACGACCATCCCCGGCTCCAGGCGGAGGGGCTGGGATTCAGCCTGGACCCCACCCACCGCGATGCGCTCGACCGTCTGTTCGAGGTCAACGCCGCCGCCTTCGACCACCTGGTCGTGCCGTCCGCCACGTTCGCCGAGCTCTGTCGTCTGCCGGGGGACCAGGTCCTCGTCGTCTCCAACGGTGCGGACACGCAGCTCGTGCGCCCCGCGCCGGCGCCGGCCGAGCCCGTGGTGGGGATGGTGTCCGGGGCGGCTCCCGGAAGAGGCATCGAACTCCTCGTCGAGGCCATGCAGCTCGTCCGCGACGAGGAGCCGGCCGCCACCCTGCGCCTGGCGTTGGCTGCCACCGGACCGGCGAGCGCTGCCTACCTCGACTCGCTCCGCTCAGCGCTGCGGGACCGCGCGCCATGGGTCGGCGTGCAGGCCGTCCCGTACGAGGAGCTGGGAGCATTCCTCGCGGACACGTCGCTCCTCGTCATCCCCCATCCGCCGAACCCGTACCTGGATGTGGCCACCCCGGTCAAGCTCTTCGACTCAATGGCGGCCGGGCGGCCAGTGGTCGTCACCCCGCGGCTCGAGACGGCGGCGATTGTGACCGCGACCGACGCCGGGGTGGTGGCCAATGGGGATCGCGCGGATGACCTGGCGGAGGCCATCCTCACCCTCCTCCGCGATGCGCCCCGCCGCGATCGGCTCGGCGCGAGCGCTCGCAGGGCGGCGGTCGCAGAGTACGACTGGCGCGTCCTGGCCGGCCGGCTGGCAGACGTCCTCCTCGCCCGTGGACCGGCTGCGATGCGAGCCGGGGGACCGGGGACCGGCTAGAACGCCTCGAGGTAGCGGGCCGTCTCCCAGCCGGTGACCTGCATCCGGTAGGCGTCCCACTCCTCGCGCTTGGCCTCCACGAACCGCTCGAAGACGTGGTCGCCGAGCGCATCACGGATGACCTCGTCGGCCGCGAGCTCGTCGAGTGCCTCGGCCAGCGTCCCGGGCAGCTGCCGGATCTTCCGGCTGGCGAGCTTCGCCTCGTCGAGGTGGTACAGGTTCTCCTCGACCGGGTCGGGAACGGGCAGCTTGCGGGCCACGCCGTCCAGGCCGGCGGCGAGCATGGCCGCGAAGGCGAGATACGGATTGGATGACGGGTCGGGGCAGCGGAGCTCGATCCGGGTCGAGTCCAGCTGGCCGCTCGAGATCTGCGGGATGCGGATCAGCGCTGATCGGTTGATCCGCGCCCAGCCGATGTACACCGGCGCCTCGTATCCCGGCACCAGCCGCTTGTAGCTGTTCACGAGCGGGGCGAGGACGGCGATCATGCCCCGCGCGTGGGCCAGGATCCCGGCCATGTACGACTTGGCCACCTCGGACAGG
>DASYGU010000110.1:0-6126 GCA_035999355.1 Candidatus Limnocylindria bacterium
CTACCCCGATCCGACCAACTTCCTGGACTACCACTTCAACAACGATGCCAACCTGCAGTTCGGCACCATCGATCCGTCGGTGACCGAGCCCCTGACCACGGGAGCGACCACGCTCGACACCGAGGTCCGGGCAGCGGCATATGCTGAAGCCAATACCGCGATCAAGGACACCGTGCCGATGGTTCCCATCGTTCACGGCGCGTCGGCGACCGCATGGCTGGCGAACGTCGAGGGGGCTCACTCCTCGCCGCTCGGCAACGAGTCCATGGCCCACGTGACACCGGCTGACAACCAGATGGTCTGGATGCAGAACGCCGAACCGATCGCCCTCTACTGTGCGGACGAGACGGACGGCGAGACGCTCCGCCTCTGCGAGCAGGTCACCGAGGCCCTGTACTCCTACGAAGTGGGAGGCACGACCCCGATCCCGGCTCTGGCCGAGGAGTGCGTGGGCAACGAGGATGCCACCGAGTTCACCTGCACCCTGCGGCAGGGAGTGACGTTCCACAATGGCGCCGCCTTTGACGCCGGCGATGTCGTCAACTCCTACGCCGTGCAGTGGGATGCTGCGCATCCGCTCCACATCGGACGAACGGGTTCGTTCGAGTACTGGGCGGGCCTGTTCGGGGCCTTCCTGAACCCGCCTCCGGCCGAGTAGCCACCCGATACCGATGAGCGGGCTCCGGCCCGCTCACGGAGACCAGCACGGACGCCGCCTTCGGGCGGCGTCCGTCGCTCTACCCCCATAGGCGACAGCGCACTACACTCGCGCCCAATGCTCCAGTTCGTCCTGCGCCGGATGCTGCTGACCGTCCCGGTTCTGATCGGCGTCATCTTCGTGGTGTTCGCCATCGCCCGGATCCTGCCCGGCGACCCATGCTTCGTGGCCCTCGGCCAGCGGGCGACGCCGGAAGCGTGCGCAGCGTTCGACGCGCGGTACGGACTGAACGAGCCGATCTTCGTCCAGTTCGGGATCTTCGTCAGCGACCTGTTCCGGGGTGATCTCGGCGAATCGATCGCCTATGGCCGGCCCATCTCGCTGATCCTCATCGAGCGGCTGCCCGTCACCATCGAGCTCACGCTCTTCGCCCTGACCATCGCCACGTTCCTGGGCATCGCCCTCGGTGTGGCCTCGGCCGCGCGGCGCAACTCGCGCACGGACGTCGGGACCATGATGTTCGCGAACTTCGGGGTGTCGATCCCGGTCTTCGTGCTGGGCCTGATCCTGATCTTCTTCTTTGCCGTGGTCCTGAAGGACACGCCCTTCGCGCTGCCTCCCAGCGGCCGGCTGTCGGCGGGGGTGATCATCATCCCGCTGGCCGAGGCATGGGGCATGCAGGACCTGGACGGTCCGCTGCGGGTGGTGATCGACTTCCTCGGCAACATGTACGTGTTCAGCACCCTGGTCACCGGCCAGTGGGCGGCGTTCGGCGACGCGGTCGTCCACCTCATCCTGCCGGCCATCGCCCTGGCCACCATCCCCCTCGCCCTCATCGCCCGAATGACCCGCTCCAGCCTGCTCGAGGTCCTCGGCCAGGACTACATCCGGACCGCGCGGGCGAAGGGGGTCCTCGAACGGCGGGTGGTCCTGCGCCACGGCCTGCGCAACGCGATCCTGCCGGTGGTCACTGTCATCGGCCTCACCCTGGGTGCGCTGCTGAGCGGCGCGGTGCTGACCGAGACGATCTTCGGCCTGACCGGCATCGGCAAGACGATCACCGACTCGATCCTCGGTCGTGACTACCCGGTCATCCAGGCAGTCACCCTGATCACGGCCGTCATCTACCTGGCCGTGAACCTGGTGGTCGACGTCTCGTACGCCTTCCTCGACCCACGGATCCGCCTCGAATGAAAGCGCCGTCGACGGTCCCGGTCGGCCTCGAGGGGCTCGACGAGCAGGCCGTTGCCGCCATGGCCATCGGCGAAGCCGCGGCGCTGACGGCGCGGCCGGGCAACCTGTGGCGCGATACGGCGAAGGGCATCCTCCGCCAGCGGTCGGCGCAGGTCGGGCTCCTGCTGCTGACGATCCTGATCACGACCGCGGTCCTGGCCCCGGTCATTGCCCCGTACGATCCCGAGGTCGCGGTAGGCATCGAGGAGGGCCTGTCCCAGGCCGACGGCGAGTTCGCCCCGTGCGTCCACCTGTTCGGCTGTCCCGAGGAGCAACCGCAGCACATCCTGGGCCTCGACCGCAACGGCCGCGACGTCTTCAGCCGGGTCGTCTGGGGATCCCGCGTCTCACTGTACGTGGGGGTTCTGACCGTCGGCTTCGCGATCGTCATCGGCTCGGTCATCGGCGCCACCGCGGGGTTCGTCGGTGGCGGCCTCGACAACGTGCTCATGCGGATCATGGACATCCTCCTGGTCTTCCCAGCCCTGGTCCTGGCCATCGCGATCGTGACCGTGCTTGGCGCGGGATTGATCAACGCCCAGATCGCGATTGGCCTGGTGGCCATCCCGATCTATGCGCGTGTCATGCGCGCATCGGTCCTGTCGGTTCGCGAGCGTGACTTCATCACCGCGTCCCTGGCCCTGGGCGAGTCCCGGCGCGGGATCCTGTTCCGCCGCATCTTCCCGAACTCGATGACTCCCCTCATCGTCGCCGGCACGCTGGGCGTGGCCGGCGCCATCCTCGAGGTGGCCGCCCTCTCGTTCCTTGGCCTCGGTGCCCAGCCGCCACTCGCCGAGTGGGGATCGATGATCGCCCTCGACCGCAACCAGCTGTTCAACGCGCCGTGGTTGATCCTGGCCCCGGGCATCGCCCTGACCATCAGCGTGCTCGGCTTCAACCTGTTCGGCGACGGCCTCCGCGACGCACTCGACCCCCGCCTCAATCGATGAACGTGGCCGAGGTCACGGAGATCGAGGAGATCCCGCGCCGGGTCGGCAGCGCCGGCCAGCGGCTGCTCGACGTGCGCGGCCTCCAGACCTCGTTCCATACCCGCGATGGGGTGGTCCGGGCGGTGACGGGCGTTGACTTCCACGTCAACCGGGGCGAGATCCTGGGCCTGGTCGGGGAGTCAGGCTGCGGGAAGACGGTCAGCGCGCTGTCCATCCTGGGTCTCATTGCGCCGCCCGGTCGGATCGAACGGGGCGAGATCATGTTCGACGGGGTGGACCTGCTGACCCTCGAGCCGGAGAAGCTCCGTGGCCTCCGCGGAGCGCGGATCAGCATGATCTTCCAGCAGCCGCAGAGCAGCCTGAACCCGGTCTACGACGTGGGCCGTCAGATCGCCGAAGTGCTCGAGATCCATCGTGGCATGGCCAGGAAGACCGCCCGAGCGCGCGCCGCCGAGCTGCTCCGGATGGTGGGCATCCCCGATCCCGAGCGAAGACTGGAGTCCTTCCCCCACGCCCTGTCCGGTGGCATGGCCCAGCGGGTGATGATCGCGATGGCGCTGGCCTGTGAACCCGAGCTCCTGATCGCGGACGAACCCACCACCGCCCTGGACGTCACGATCCAGGCCCAGATCCTGGACCTCATGCGCGCGCTCCAGGCCGACACCGGGACCGCGATCATCCTCATCACCCACGACCTTGGCGTGGTGGCCGAGATGTGCGACCGGGTGGCGGTCATGTACGCCGGCGAGATCGTCGAGCAAACGGACACGACCACCCTGTTCAACGATCCGAAGCACCCGTACACCCGCGGCCTGATCGGCTCCGTGCCGACCCTCGGGGTGCTCAAGGACGAGCTGACCACCATCCCGGGCTCGGTGCCGAACCTCGTGGACCTGCCGGCCGCGTGCCGATTCGCCCCGCGCTGCCTGGCCCGCGTGAACCAGGACGTCCCATATGCCGAGATCCACCACCCCGAGCTCCGCGCAGTCGGGGACAGCGCGGTGGGACACGACGTCCGGTGCTGGATCTACCACGACCTGGACGGGCAACCCATCGCGGGAGCAGCGGTGCGGTGACCATGGCCACGCCGAATCCGAACGGTGCCCTGGTCCAGGTCGAGAACCTGACCGAGTACTTCCCGCTCCGCGGCGGCATCCTCCAGCGCAAGGTCGGTGACGTGAAGGCGGTCGATGACGTGAGCTTCGAGATCCGCCGCGGGGAGACGCTGGGCCTGGTGGGGGAGTCGGGCTGTGGCAAGACGACGGTCGGCCGGACCCTCCTCCGCCTGATCGAGCCCACCGCCGGGAAGATCATCTTCGACGGGAATGACATCACCCACGTCAAGGGCAACGACCTGAAGCGCTATCGGCGTCGGATGCAGATCGTGTTCCAGGACCCATACGCGTCGCTCGACCCACGCTCGCCGATCGCCACCGCCATCGGCGAAGGACTGCGCATCCACGGCATCGGGTCGGCCGGGGAGCGGGCGGACAAGGTGTCCCGGATGATGGATCTCGTCGGCCTCCAGCCGTACCACGCCCGGCGCTACCCGCACGAGTTCTCGGGCGGCCAGCGGCAGCGGATCGGGATCGCGCGGGCGCTCGTTCTGGAGCCCGACCTCCTCGTCTGCGACGAGCCGGTCAGCGCGCTCGACGTCAGCATCCAGGCCCAGGTCCTGAACCTGCTCCGCGACCTCCAGCGTCGGCTGGGGCTGACCTACCTGTTCATCGCCCACAACATGGGCGTGGTCGAGCACATCAGCGACCGGGTGGCGGTCATGTACCTCGGCGCCCTGGCCGAGGTCGCCGACGCGAAGGAGATGTACCGCCTCCCGCTCCACCCGTACACCATCGCCCTGCTGTCGGCGGTGCCGGTGGCGAAGCCCGCCGAACGGTCGGCCCGACGGCGAATCATTCTGCGCGGCGACGTCCCGTCGCCGGTCAACCCGCCATCGGGCTGCCGCTTCCACACCCGCTGCTGGCTTCGGACCCAGCTCGGCAATCCCGAGCGGTGCGCGGTCGACCGGCCCGTGCTGCGGCCCCTCGGTACCGACCACCAGGTCGCGTGCCATTACGCGGGGGAATTGCTCGAGCCCGATGCCCGCCAGCGCCGCATCGCGGCGGCGGCGGCCGGCAGCTCCGGCCTGGCATCGGCCGAGGCCACCGACGAGGCCGCTCCGCCCACCCCGCCACCGGTCGCGACGGACCCGGTCCTCACATAGACTTCGCGACGTGGAGGTTCGCGTCGCGCTCGCCCAGGTCGCGCCTCGCCTGGGGGACGTCGAGGCCAACCTCGATCTGGCCGCCGACCGGATTCGTGAAGCGGCCGCCGAGGGCGCCCACCTGGTCGTCTTTCCCGAGCTCTCGCTGACCGGCTATCTCCTCGCCGACCTCGTTCCCGAGGTAGCCATGCCTATCACCGACCCCCGACTGGCCGAGGTGTCACGCCAGGCGCCGGAGGCGCTGGTCGCGCTCGGTTTCGTGGAGGAGACCAACGACCATCGGTACACGAACAGTGCCGTGCTCCTGCGTAACGGCGAGGTCATCGGGCACCACCAGAAGGTCTACCTCCCGACCTACGGGATGTTCGACGAAGGCCGATTCACCCGGACTGGCGACCGGATTCGAACGACGGCGGTGGGGGAGCCCCTGGGACGGATCGGCCTGAGCGTGTGCGAGGACTTCTGGCACCCCTCGGTGGCGATGATCCAGGCCCAGGACGGGGCGTCGCTGCTCGTGAACATCGCGGCCGGTCCGGCCCGGGCGCCGGGCAGCAGCGCCGGGTTGGCCGCTATCGCCGGCTGGCACAAGATGCAGGAGACGTACGCGCTGCTCGGGACGGTGGCCGTCGCGTTCTGCAACCGGGTCGGCAACGAGGAGGGGCTCACGTTCTGGGGTGGCTCGCGGCTGCTCGGGCCCAACGGAGCGGTACTCGCCGAGGCGCCGCTGTACGAGGAGGCGCTCGTGATCGGCACGCTCGACACCGACGACCTGCGCATGCAGCGTTACCAGCTCCCGATCCTGGCCGATGAGCGGCTCGAGCTCACCCGCCGCGAGCTGGACCGGATCATCGCCGAGCGTGCCGGGCTGGACCCGTCCGAGGACGCGTGACCGCCTCCGCCAGTCCCGAGGCGGCGCCGCTGCCGGAGATCGACGCGGCGCAGGTGATCGAGGTCATCGTGGGCTTTGTTCGCAGCCAGCTGGAGCAGACCGGCTTCGAGCGGCTGGTCGTGGGCCTGTCGGGCGGGGTGGACAGTGCCACGGTCGCGTACCTCGCCGCCCGGGC
>DASYGU010000140.1:0-8606 GCA_035999355.1 Candidatus Limnocylindria bacterium
GTAGCGGCGGGCGATGGCCTGCTCCGACGCCGTGCTCGGATACCCCATCCCAATCTTCAGCAGGAACCGGTCGAGCTGCGCCTCGGGCAGGGCGAACGTGCCCTCCAGCTCGATCGGATTCTGGGTGGCCAGCACGATGAACGGCTCGGGCAGCGGCCGGGTGACGCCGTCGACCGACGCCTGTCGCTCCTGCATGGCTTCGAGGAGGGCGGACTGGGTGCGGGGCGTGGCACGGTTGATCTCGTCCACCAGCACCACCTGGTTGAAGATCGGGCCCGGGACGAAGCGAAACGCGTTGCCCTCGAGGATGCTGCTTCCGGTGATGTCGCCTGGCAGCAGGTCCGGCGTGCCCTGGATCCGGGCGAAGGTCAGACCGATGGCGCGCGCGACGGCGCGCGCGAGCAGCGTCTTGCCCACCCCGGGTACGTCCTCGATCAGGGCGTGGCCGTCGGCCAGCAGCGCGACCGCGACCAGGCGGAGGGGTTGGTCCGCGCCAACGACGGCCGCCGATACCGCGGTGCCGAGCTCCTCGGCGAAGCGGGCCGCCTGTCCGCTGCGCTCGGCCGTCGATTCGGCCGTCATCGGCCTAGTCGCCGATCACGAGCCGTCGCAGCTCGGGCTCACCTTCGGCGGAGGTCACCACCAGCATCCGGTCGCCATCCGCCAGCTTGGTCTCGGGGCGGGCCGGGACCGCGCGCGACCCGCGCAGGATGACCGCCACCGACGTGCCGTCGGGCAGCGGCAGGTCGCGCAGCTCGCGTCCGACGACGGGCGAGTCGGCGGTGATCTGGGCTTCCACGATCTCGAGATCGCCGCCTTCCAGCTCCGCCAGGTGGAGGAGATCGTGGATCGGGATCTCGTGCTCGATCACGCCCAGGATCGTCCGGGTCGGGCTCACCGTGTCGTCGATGGCCAGCTGCCGGAAGAGCGCCTCGTTCTTCGGGTTGTTGACCCGGGCGATGGCCCGCGGGACGTTGAAGTGCATCTTTGCCACCTGGCAGGCGACCAGGTTGTCTTCGTCGTCGCCGGTCACCGCGGCCACGACATCCGCCCGGCCCATGCCGGCCTGTTCCTGGTATCGGCCCTCACATCCGTCATTAGGGACGACGATGCTTCCCAGTTCATCGGCGATCTGGCGGGCGCGGCTGGCGTTCTTCTCGATCATCACCACTTCGTGGCCCGCGTTGAGCAGCTCGCGCGTCAGGTAGTAGCCGACGTTTCCGCCGCCGATGACGACCACGTACACGGCTACTGCTCCTCGGCCGCCGGGACCGGCTGGGTGCCGTGTGGCGGGGCGCCGCGCATTGGTTCGGCGGTCGGCTCCTCGACCATTCCGTTGGTCGCGGCCGCGCCGTCCACCGCCGCGACGACCAGGGCGCCGGACAGGATGGTGGTCCGGCAGATCGTTTCCAGGCCCAGCGTCCGGTAGGCATCGGCCCGCAGCGGATCGTTGATCTTGGCCACGACGCGGGGGACGCCGAACACATGCTTGGCCAGCTGGGCGGCCATCACGTTGCGGTTGTCCCCTTCGGTCAGGGCCATGACGATGTCCGCCATCTGGGCATCTGCTGAGCGGAGGATGTCCTCGTCCGCGCCGTTGCCCCGGATCGTGATCCCGCTGTAGTCGCTCGGCAGCTTCTCGAACGCGTGCGCGTCCAGGTCGATGACCGTGACGTGGTCGCCGCGCTTGTCGAGCTGGACGGCGGTGGCCGATCCGACCCGCCCGCAGCCGATGATGATGACTCTCATGGGGACAGTGCCAGCTCCTCGGTTCGCGCCCGGAGGCACCAGACCGGCGCCTTCGAATTCCGCATGACATAGGGGACCGTACGACCGGCATCCCAGCTTCCGCCGAACCGGCGCTTATAGCGTAGTCCCATCACGATCAGGTCGGCGCTCGAGGCCACCGCCTCGTCCACGATGGCCGGGCCGGCGGCACGGGCCTGGATCATCCCGACCCGATGGGGGATGCCCCGCGCCTCGCAGAACTCGGCGCCGCGACCGAGGACCTCGTCGGCGAAATTCGTCGCCCGTTCGTCCTCGGTGTCCAGGGTCCGCTCGAATCCGACCTCGATGACGTGGACCAGGACGACCTCGCCGGGTTCAGCGCGATCGCCGCCGGGCGCTGTCAGCAGGAGGGCCGCGAGGCGCAATGCGTCGTCATCGGCCTCGGCCCCTGCCAGGGGTACGAGGATTCGCCGATAGGGGAGGAGTGCCTGGTCCTGATCCGAGGGGCGGCGGCGGAACATGCGGCCGATATCCTAGCCGTCCGTCACGGGGCTGGGACCTCGAGGTCGCCGGCAACGATGAACTCGTCGGTGACCGTGTCGTCCGCCCGTGCCGGGAGGGTGCCGACGGGCAGGGCGGGGCGATCGATGGTGGCGCAGTCGGCGGCAAACGACGGACCGGGTCGATCCACGCCCGGGGCCGGACGCGTTTCGCGGGCCCGGACCTGGAGCTCGCCGTCGACCAGGCTCGCGCCCTGGATGGCCAGCGACCAGCCGCCGTCCTCGCGACGCCCGAGGAAGACGCAGATCACACCGCTGGATGCCCAGTCCAGGTCTCCTGGCAGGTCGGTCGCGAGGGCGGCCGCCGACCCGGGATCGAAGGCGGCCTCGATGGCCGCTTCCGCCCGCTCAGCGGGCATGGCATCCGGCAGCCGGACGACGAGAACCGACCCGTTGGACGCGGGACCCGAGACGGCCGCGGACATCGTGGGCAGGGCGGCTGCCGACGGGGAAGCCGAGCCGGACGGCGCACCGCACGCCGCCAGGGCGAAAACGAGACCCAGCGCCGTTCTGCCCCGGCGCGCGGGACCGCGGTCAGCGACCGTGGCTGAGCCGCTCCACGAGCCATGCCGGCAGGTCTGCCGCGCGCATGAGTGCCTGTGTCGCCGCGATGTCGTAGGCCACCCGACGGAATTCCACGGTCCGCGCGTCGAGATCCAGCACGAGGTATGAGCTGTCCGGGTCCCCGTCGCGCGGCTGACCGACGCTGCCCGGGTTCAACATCAACCGACCGCCCGGGAGCGGGGTCGCGGGCCCGGCCGAGCCGACCATCTCCCGGACGCCGTCGTCGTCCTGGACGTAGCTGACCGGGAAGTGGGTGTGCCCGAACAGGCAGATCGGCGTGTCGAAGGCGCTGAGGCTGGCGGCGGCCACCGCCGGCGAGGTGATGTACTCCCAGATCGGGTCCCGCGGTGAGCCGTGCACGGCGGTGATCTGGCCGTCGACGAGACGCTCGGGCAGGCCGGCCAGGTAGTCGCGCGACTCGCCCGAGAGGACGTCCGACGTCCAGCGGATGGCCGCCGCCGCGGCGTCGTTGAACCACGCCACGTCAACCGTGCCAACCGCCGCCCCGTCGTGGTTGCCCATCACCGCCCGCGCGTTCCGCTCGCGGAGTCGGGCGACGACCTCGTTCGGCTGCGGGCCGTATCCGACGTTGTCACCGCAGGTCCACACCTGGTCGACCGCCGCGAGGCCGGCCAGGTCGGCGAGGACGGCGTCCAGCGCGACCAGGTTGGCGTGGATGTCCGACAGGACGGCAAGGCGCATGGGCGGCCGAGTGTAACGAGAAATGCTCCCTCGGCGCCTTTCGGTCTTCCCGGAGATGAGCGGTTTCGCGGCCGGCTCTCGCATCGGCCCCGCACATTCCCGGTTACCCATACTCGGCACCGCGGAAGCAGGACCAACAGTGTCCTGCGCAGCCGGAGATCAGGCAAGTGCAAATATCCACAAACCGTGCGCCGAGTCGCCGACCTGTGGATAACTTCGAGGGCTATACTCGTCTCCGATGGCGCCTCACCCCTTCGGGGCGAGTACGATCGGGCACCGGTGGCGGTTCTGCTGAGCGAGATTTCGCCGCCGCGCTTCGCTCACGACAGCGAAGCCGAATTGGCCCGGGTCCTTGACTTCTACCAGGTGGCATGGCGCTATGAGCCCGACGTCTTCCCGATCTCCTGGAGCCCATCCGGAGCGGTGGCCGAATCATTCGCGCCGGACTTCTACCTGCCGGAGCTGGAGATCTACGTGGAGCTGACCACGCTGCGCCAGTCCCTCGTGCGCAAGAAGAACCGGAAGCTGCGGCTCCTTCGCCAGCTCTACCCCGAGGTGCGGATCAAGCTGCTGTACATGCGGGACTTCCAGGCCCTGATGGTGAAATATGGCCGGGTGGACTTCCTGCTCGAGATGAACGGCACGAACGGCCACGGGAACAGCAACGGGACGGGCGCCGGGAAGCGGGCGAACGGCGTCGCCACGCCCGGCCGAACCCCGGCCTCGGAGGTCGCCACCGGATGAGCAGGACCTCGGTCGCGACCATTCATGCCGACGTGGAGGAGATCCTGCTCACCGCGGAGCAGATCCAGGCCCGGGTGGCCGAGCTCGGCGTTCAGCTGACAGCGGACTACGAGGGACGCGATCCGGTGCTGATCAGCGTCCTGAAGGGTTCGATCGTGTTCCTCGCCGATCTCGTCCGGAGCATGGATCTGGCCCTGTCGATCGACATCATGGAGGTGAGCTCGTACGGAGCCGCCACCGAGAGCAGCGGCCAGGTTCGGATCCTCAAGGACCTGTCGAACCCGATCGAGGGTCGCCACATCATCGTGGTCGAAGACATCATCGACACCGGCCTGACCCTGAACTACCTGCTCCGCTACCTGCGCGAGAAGGGGCCGGCCTCGCTGACCATCTGCTGCCTCCTGGACAAGCCCGCTCGTCGGCTGACCGAGATCCCGATCGACTACGTCGGGTTCACGATTCCCGATCGGTTCGTGGTCGGCTACTGCCTCGACTACGGCGAGCGCTACCGCAACCTGGCCTACGTCGGCGTCCTGCGGCCATCGGTCTACGGGCTCGACAACCCGGAGGGTTGAGCGGTGGACGACCTCGGTCGGCCGCGTCGCTTCCGCGTTCCCATCCTGATCGGAAGCCTGCTGATGGTGGGCGCCGCCTTCCTGCCGTGGTGGCGCGCCGGCGGTGAACAGGTGAGCGGGGTCACCCTCCCCGCCTCCGACGGGATCGGCCTCGAGGGACCCGGAATGGTCATCTTCGTCGCCGCCATCCTCGCCCTCGCCCTGCTCGACATCGGCTACGCCCGCGGGCGGTGGGGCTTCGCGCTCGACGCACCCGGGATCTATCTGCTGCTGGGCGCCGCCGCCGCCGCCGCCCTCGTGTGGCGCGGCTGGGAGCTGTGGTCGGTCGCCTACCTGCCGCTGCCGCAGACCTCGCCCGGCCTCATTCTGGCGGTGGTCGGTGTCGGGCTGTTCCTGTACGGGGCCGGGACCGGGATTGGGAGCCGCCGCCCGCTCTAGCGGCCGGAAAACCGCGCCATGGCGAGTCAGGGCGCCGGCAGGAGGCGCGGGCTGAGGATGATCCAGCCCACCACGACCACGATGAGGACAGCGACCACCAGCGCCAGCGGGCGGATGTCGGGTCGGTAGGGGGGCTTCGCCATCGTCCCGGTGCGGCGCGACGGCCGGCGGCCCCAGGCCTAGATCTCGCCCAGGTAGGCCTGGCGAACCTGCTGGTTGGCGGCGAGGTTGGCCGCCGTGTCGGCGAGGATGATCTGGCCCGTCTGCAGGACATAGCCGCGGCCCGCCAGGTTCAGCGCCATCTGGGCGTTCTGCTCGACCAGCAGGACCGTGTTGCCCTGGGCATTGATGTCCCGGATGATCTCGAAGATCTGCTCGGTCAGGATCGGTGACAGGCCCATCGACGGCTCGTCCAGGAGCAGGACGGTGGGCTTGGCCATCAGCGCTCGACCGATCGCCAGCATCTGCTGCTCGCCACCCGACAGCGTCCCGGCCTTCTGGCTCCGCCTCTCGGCCAGGCGCGGGAAGAGGGCATAGACCTTGTCCACGTCCTCGGTAAATGACCCCTTCCGGCTGAACGCCCCCATCAGCAGGTTCTCGTACACGCTCATCCGGGCGAACACGCCACGTCCCTCGGGCGCCTGGGCGATGCCCAGCCCCACGATCTCGTGCGGCTTGCGGGTGTGGATGTCCTGGCCTTTGAAGCGCACCGCACCTTCGCGGGCGCGAGCGATGCCACTGATCGTGCGCAGGGTGGTGGACTTGCCGGCGCCATTCGAGCCGATGAGGGTCACGATCTCGCCTTCGTCCACGGTCAGCGACACGCCTTTCAGAGCGTGGATGTTGCCGTAGTAGGTGTGGACGTCCTCGAGCTCGAGCAGGTGGGTCATGAGGCGGTTGCCTGCTTGCCAAGGTAGGCCTCGATGACCCGCGGGTTGGCCCGGATCTCGGCCGGTGTTCCCTCCGCGATCTTCTCGCCGTAGTCGAGCACGGTGATCCGCTCGCTGACGCCCATCACGACCTTCATGTCGTGCTCGATGAGGAGGATCGTCAGGTTCAGGTCCCGCTGCAGGCGGGCGATGAACTCGGTCATTTGGCGCGTCTCACCGGGGTTCATGCCGGCAGTCGGCTCATCGAGCAGGAGGAGCACTGGGTCCGAGGCCAGGGCGCGGGCGACCTCGAGCCGGCGCTGGTCACCGTAGGGCAGGTTCTTGGCCAGCTCATCCGCCACCCGACGGCGGAGACCGACCAGCTCGAGCATTTCGAACGACTTCTTCTCGATCCCCGCCTCCTCGCGCCGGATGCCGGGGAGCCGGAAGATGGACGCGAACCAGGCTCCATGGGTCCGAACGTGCTGGCCGACCGAGACGTTGGCCAGGACGGTCATGTCCTTGAACAGACGAATGTTCTGGTAGGTCCGAGCCACGCCCAGCTTGGCAACCGCGTGGGGCGGCATGTCGGTGATGTCCTCGCCGTCGAGGGTGATGGTCCCCTCGGTGGGGTGATAGACCCCGCTCAGCTGGTTGAAAAAGGTGGTCTTGCCGGCGCCGTTGGGGCCGATGATCGACACGATCGACTGGCGAGGGATATCGAACGTGATGTCCCGGTTCGCGACGAGGCCCTCGAAGGTCTTGGTGACCTTCGTCGCCTGGAGGAGGGTGCCTGATGCCGCGGGCTGGTCGGTCATGCCTGGCTCGGCGCGGCGGTGGCCGCGGGCTCCGGATTCTCGGGATTCGCTTCCTCGTCCCCTTCGCCTTCGTGCAGCTCGCGGCGGCGTGCCTTATCGGGGAACAGGCCCTCGGGCCGCCACAGCATCATGGTGACCAGGATCGCGCCGTAGACCAGGAGCTTGAACTCGGCGAACTCGCGGAGCAGCTCGGGCAGTCCGACGAGCGCCAGCGCACCCAGGATCACGCCCGGAATGCTGCCCATCCCGCCGACGATCACGACCGCGAGAGCGGTGATCGACACGAAGATGTTGAACGCGCCGGGGAAGACCGACTCGAGGTGGGTGACGTACACCGCGCCGCCGATGCAGCCCACGGAGGCCCCGAGGGCGAAGGCGAGGAGCTTGTGGTTGACGATGTTCACGCCGGTCGCCTGTGCCACGTCCTCGTCCTCCCGCATCGCGTTCCAGGCGCGGCCGGTTCGTGAGAACTTCAGCCGCCACGTGAAGAACGCCGCGAGGGCGCAGAACGCGACGAGCGGGTAGTAGGTGGCCGCCGGTCCGCTGACCTCCCCGATGATGGGAAGGGTGTAGGAGCCAGTGGTGCCGATCATGGGCGGGACTCCGAGGATGCCCTGCACGCCGCCGAACCACGGCCGGAGGGCCTCCGACAGGAACAGGAGGCGGGCAATCTCACCAAAGCCCAGGGTCACGATGGCCAGGTAGTCGCCGCGCAGCCGGAGGACTGGGGCGCCAACAAAGAGCCCAACGACGGCGGCCACGATCACCACGATCGGGAGCGCCACCCAGAAGTTGAGGCCCAGGCCCAGCGAAGACGTTGGCGAGGTCAGCAGCGCGGTGACATACGCTCCCACCGCGTAGAACGCCACGTAGCCAAGGTCCAGAAGGCCGGCGAAGCCGACCACGATGTTCAGGCCCAGGCCCAGGAGGACATACAGGCCGACCAGCACGAGGACCTGGCTCAGGAAGGAGCCGGCGATCACCGGCAGGGTGTAGAGGATGGCAATGAGGACCAGCACTGCGACCCACCCGACGAGCCGGCGCGGACCCGGATCAGCGGCAGCCAGCCGCCGCCGAGTGGTGGCCCGGACGACGGGAAGCGCGGCCGCTATGCCGGCGCCGATGAGGAAAGTCGCCACCGTGGCCAGGAGGGTGAGGCCGTGGTCGGCGTAGATCCACCTCGCGAGCTCGATCAGACCGAATTCCAGGAGGCGCGGCCGGAGGAACGGCTCCAGCATGCTCAGCAGGACGACCGCGCCCACACCGGCCACCAGCGGCGTCCGGATGCGTACCGGAACCGCACGCCCGCCGGCTCCGAGGAGGCCGAGGCCGGTCGCCACGGCCACGTTGAGCGCCGCACCAGGCAGGGGATCGAGACCGAAGCCGATGAAGTGGAGGACCGCAGGCGTGATCCGGAGGAGGACGTCCCGGATCCCGGGTGAGAGGGCGCTGGCGACGAGGAAGCCGATCGCGAACAGGATTCCGGCCCCCAGCCCCGTTACCAGGCCGGAGGCGACCTGCCGTGAGGCGCCGGTGACCTTCCCCCCGATCCAGAAGCCCGCGATCAGCGGGGGCGCGAACAGCATCAGCCGGCCCAGGGTGAGATAG
>DASYGU010000186.1:0-1855 GCA_035999355.1 Candidatus Limnocylindria bacterium
GGTTCACGCCACGACGGAATCTGGGCCAGGCTGTCCGCGGCCATGATCAGGACGAGATCGGCGTCGGCGTGACGGGCCTTCAGCTCGACCAGGGTGTCGACCGTGTAGGAGGGACCCTCCCGCTCCATCTCGACCAGTGACACGTCCAGGCGCGGGTCGTTGGCCACCGCCAGTCGGGTCATCAAGATCCGATCCGCCGCATGGCTGATCGCGCGGCGGCGCTTGTGCGGCGGCGAGGCGGCCGGCACCAGGAACACCTTGGCCATCCCGAGCGCATCGGCTGCCAGGGTGGCTAGCCACAGGTGCCCAACGTGGGGCGGATCGAACGTGCCGCCCAGGATCCCGATCCGTTCCGGGGCGGCGGCCCGGCGGACGGGACGCGGCCGGGTGGACTCCACCGGCCGGACGACCGGGACCAGCCGCGAGGCACCGCGGGTCGACGGTGGGCTGGCCTTCATTCTTCGTCGCCCCACTCGAGCTCCTGGGCGCCAATCCGTACCAGCGTTCCGTCGCGCGCGCCCTGCCGGCGGAGCTCGGCGTCGACGCCCATCCGTTCGAGCCGGCGCTGGAAACGGTCCCTCGACTCCTCGTTCGTGAAGTCGGTGCGGGCGGCCGACCGCTCGATCGACCGCCCCCGCACCCGCAGACCATCGGCCTCGACGAGGACCTCCCAGCCGTCCGCGGTGGGGTCGAACCGGTGGAGACGACGGGCCGGCGCGGGCGGGCTGGCTTCCTCGTGCCGATCGGCCTCCTCCAACGCCGCGGCAAGCGCGACCAGGAGGCGATCAATCCCGCTCCCGTCATGCGCAGAGACCGCGATTGGTTCGCCGCCGTCCGCGCGGAGCGCATCGCGGACCGCGGGCCAGCGCTCGGCGGCCTCGGGCAGGTCCTGCTTGGTCACCGCCAGGCGCATCGGGCGCTCCAGGAGCGCCGGATCATGGAGACCGAGCTCGGCGGCAACCGCGCGCCACTCCCCGGCCGGATCGTCCGCGACCCCGTTCACCACGCCGAGCAGGACGCGGCACCGTTCGACATGGCGAAGGAACGCGTGGCCCAGACCCTGCCCCTCGTGGGCTCCCTCGATCAGCCCGGGAACGTCGGCCACCACCACCGATCGAGGATCCGCGTCTCCATCGCCGATGGCAAGCACGCCAAGGTTCGGAGTCGTGGTCGTGAACGGGTACGAGCCCACCTCCGGCCGGGCGGCGGTCAGCGCGGCAAGCAGGGTGGACTTGCCGGCATTCGGCGCCCCGACGAAGCCGATATCGGCGATGAGCTTGAGCTCGAGCTCGATCCAGCCCTCTTCCCCGGGGTCACCACGCTCGTAGTGGCGCGGTGCCTGGTGGGTGGGGGACACGAAGTGCACGTTGCCGCGACCTCCCCGACCGCCTCGGGCCAGCACCAGCCGATCTCCGGCGGCGAGGACCTCGCCCAGCAGCTCGCCTTCCGGATGGCGCCGGGCGACCGTTCCCAGGGGTACCACGACCGTGGCATCGGTCCCATTCCGGCCGTGGGCCCGGCGGCGCGCTCCCCGTCCGCCGCTGGTGGCCCTGACATGCGGCGACCGCAGATAGTCGCCGAGCGAGGTGAGGCCGGCCTTCGCGATCATGATCACCGACCCGCCTCGGCCGCCATCACCGCCGTCGGGCCCTCCGCGCGGGACGTGCGCCTCTCGCCGCATGGAGGGCGAGCCGTCACCGCCGGACCCGGCCGTCACGTGGATTCGAACGCGGTCCGCGAACATCGTGGCCCGACCGTGAGGCCGGAGCGGCTACAGGAAGCGCAGCGGGTTGACGATGACGCCGTTGACGATGACCACGAAGTGGACGTGAGGACCGGTGCACCACCCGGAGCA
>DASYGU010000293.1:0-1694 GCA_035999355.1 Candidatus Limnocylindria bacterium
CGCCGGTCGGAGTGACCGGACAGGCGCACCAGGTCGAGCAGCTCCTCGATGCGGTTCTTTCGCTTGCCCTTCGGCACCCCCGAGTACTTCAGGGCCAGCGAGATGTTCTGTCCCGCGGTCAACCACGGGAACAGGGCCGCCTCCTGGAACATCAACGTGGTGTGTGCGGTACCAACGTCGACGGTGCCGCGGCTCGGCTGGTCGAGCCCGGCGACGAGGTTCAGGAGGGTGCTCTTGCCACAGCCGGACGCGCCGACGAGGCATACGAACTCGCCGGGATCAACGGTGAGCGAGATGCCACCCAGGGCGAGGACGTGGTTGCCGACCGGCCCATAACGCTTATGGACGTCGTCGATGACCAATCGCGCCCCGGCTCCTCTGGACACGCCGGGTTCAAGCGCCCGCGCGGGGCTTGCCGCACTCATGGCTCCGGGATTGGGCTCGCCCCCGCCTCGGCCAGGACCTCGTTCAGGAGGGACAGGTCATAGATGCCCTCCAGGTCGGCCGAGTCGAGGAGGCCGAGCTCGACGGCGTTCTCCGCCGACGTCGTCAGGGAGCTCGCGATGGGATCGACCGTGAACGTCATCTTGTCCCACGCGCTGGCCAACAGCCCGACCGCAACCTCCGTCCCCGACAGATCGGCGATGGCTGCGGCCACCACCTCCTGGGCGTGCGCCGGATCGGCGTTGACCGCTTCGGTGGCGGCGACGTGACCCTCGAGCAGCCGCTTCACGACGTCGGGGTGCGCCTCCAGGAATGCCGTTGCCACGATCAGGTGCGTCGTCACGAACTGGCCGTCGGGCCACAGGTCACGCTCATCGACGAGGACATGGCCGCCGGCTTCGTCGACCATCCGGGTGACCCAGGGCTCGGGGAGCCACGCTCCGTCGAGGTCGCCGGCGACGAACGCCTCCAATGACTGGCTGTTGCCCTGCGGCAGGATCTCGACCTCGCCGCCTCCTTCGAGATCGGTCTCATAGCCCTGGTCAGCCAGCCAGGCGCGCAGGGCCACGTCCTGGGTGTTGCCCAGCTGCGGCGAGCCCAGTCGAGCGCCGGCCAGGTCCTCGGGTCCGTCGATCCCGTCACGAACGACGAGCGACGCGCCACCGGACGTGGCACCGGACACGATCCGGATGGCGCCGCCATCACTGGCCGAGCGGATGAAGGCGTTGATGGCCGGGTTCGGCCCGATGTAGGACGCGTCCAGGGCCCCGCTGAAGATGGCCTCCACGACCTCCGGACCGGCCGTGAACAACTGCGGCGCGAGCTCGACGTCGCTGCCGAGCGCCTCGGCGAGGATCCCGTCCTCGATCCCCATGATGGCCGTGGCATGGGTCAGGTTCGGGAAGTATCCCAGCCGGAGGTTCACGGGACCACTCGGCGTCTCAGTCGGCTGGCATGCCACCAGGCCGATGACCAGGATGACCGCCATTGCCAGTCCGCGCCCAACCATCGTTCGACCCATGTTTACCTTCTCCATGAAGTAGATCAAGTTAATCGGAGAAGTTGCATTATGGCATCGGCCGCCGGTCCGTCGTCAACGGGGGTCGGCAAAGAAGCGGTGCGCCCGGGCACCCGGCAGCGGCACGCGGACAGGAGGCTCACCCACACCGCGCTCGAGGCGCGGCTCAGGTCATTGGAAGAAGGGGAAGTCCTCGGCCTCGATGACCTGGTCGGCGGGCGGTGCGCTGATG
>DASYGU010000298.1:0-4623 GCA_035999355.1 Candidatus Limnocylindria bacterium
CTCGAGGCTGTCGACCCCGACCACCCGGGCCAGGAGGGCTTCGACCTCCGAGTGGACCGCGACCCGGATCGTGGTGCCGCTGATGATGATCCCGCTCTCGAGGTAGGCGGGATCCCCGGCATGGCCGGAGGTGTAGACCCGCGCGATGTCTGGGGCGATCACCGCCAACCCGGCTGCCGGGGAATGCTCGAGATTCACCTCGCCGATCGCGCGCGCCTGGGCCGCTGCGGAGGCATCCGAATCGCCGGCGATGAGGGCGCGGCAGCCGGCCAGGGCGGCCGCATCGGCCGCGGTCTGGATATGTCGCTGCTCCGCGACCTGCCGCCCGACGTCAATGGCCAGCCCCGCGAACGCCAGGAGGAGCGTGATCGTGAGGGCCACGATGACGAGGACCTGGCCGCGCTCCGCAGACGCGCCGCGCATAGTCAGTTCACGACCATGGTGGCCATCGCCCGACTGAGGAATCGACCGCCGCCGTCGGTCGCGAGCAGATCGCCGATGAGCGGGACGACGATGTCGCTGTGGTAGCGGATCTCGACCCGGACGAGGCACCCTTCCCGCGAGTCGGTCACGCAGTTGGTGAGGCTGTTTCCCGGATCGGGGCACGGGTTCTCGCCGCTCGCCGTGGCGCAATAGGAGACGGTCAGGTCGCCGTTCACGAGCGTGGTGCTGGTCGGGGTCGCGCAGGCACCAGCGGACATCGTGGTGGCGAAGTGCGGGCTTGTCTCGTCGAGGAGTCCGAACGAGGCGTTGATGGCCTCGAGGATCGCGCCGCAGCGATGTGCGTCATTCCAGTACGCGGTGTGGTTCTGGTCGTAGACGTAGATCGTCCCCGCCCGGGCGCCCTCGCGGGCGGCATTCGTGAGCGTCACGTGCGCGCCGTACAGGAGGCCGAACTGGATGATGCCGACCACGATCAGGATCAGCGGAAGCAGGACCGCGGCGAACTCGACCATCGCCTGGCCACGGGGCGCGGCGGGCGCGGAGAGGCGACGGGTGACGCGCTGCGCCCGCCACCCGGACCCTGGGCTAACCCCGGCACGGCGCATGGAGCCGGAGACTAGGTCGCGCAGTGCGCGCGGGATATGGGCCGTTCGATAGCCTGCCGATCGGTACCGATGGAGCCTCGGCTAGAATCGGTGCCCCCGACGAGGGCCCTCCGGTTCCGACATGGCCGATTTCACGCTTCACGCCCCGTTTGAGCCCACCGGCGACCAGCCGCTGGCGATTGCCGGGCTGGTCGATGGGCTGCAGGCGGGCATGCGCCACCAGGTCCTGCTCGGCGCGACCGGGACGGGGAAGACGTTCACCGCGGCCAAGGTCATCGAGGCCGTTCAGCGACCAACGCTGGTGATGGCCCACAACAAGACCCTGGCCGCGCAGCTGTACCAGGAGTTCCGCGAGTTCTTCCCGGACAACGCGGTCGAGTACTTCGTCAGCTACTACGACTACTTCCAGCCGGAGGCCTACCTGCCGCGGTCGGACACCTACATCGAGAAGGACTCGTCCCGGAACGACGAGATCGACCGGCTCCGGCACAACGCGACCAAGGCCCTGTTCGAGCGGCGCGACGTGATCATCGTGGCTTCGGTGTCATGCATCTACGGCCTCGGGGCGCCCATCGACTACGGGGCGACGGTGATCAACCTGAAGGTCGGCGGCCACTACCGCCGAGATGGCGTGCTCCGACACCTCGTGGATCTCCAGTACCAGCGCAACGACGCCGCGCTCCAGCGCTCCCGGTTCCGGGTCCGCGGCGACGTGCTCGAGGTCCAGCCGCCGCACGGCGAGGAGGTGGTTCGGATCGACTTCTTCGGCGACGAGGTGGAGCGGATCGCGGAAGTGGACGGGCTGACCGGCGAGGTGCTCGCCGAGCGGACCGAAGTGAACTTTTACCCGGCCACCCACTACGTCACCCCGCGTGACAAGTTGCTGGCCGCGATCGGCGACATCGAGGTCGAGATGGAGATCCGGGTCCGCGAGCTCGAGAGCCGCGGCCAGGCGTTGGAGGCTGCGCGCCTCCGGCAGCGGACGATGTTCGACCTCGAGATGCTCCGGGAGGTCGGGTTCTGCCCCGGCATCGAGAACTACTCGCGGCATCTCTCCCGTCGGGAGAAGGGCAGCCGGCCGTGGACCCTGATCGACTACTTCCCGACCGACTTCCTGCTCATCGTGGACGAGAGCCATATCACGATCCCGCAGGTCCACGGCATGTACAAGAACGACCGGACCCGGAAGGAAGTATTGGTCGAGTTCGGATTCCGGCTCGAATCGGCGCTCGACAACCGGCCGCTGACCTTCGACGAGTGGGAGGCGCACCTCAACCAGGTGGTGTCCATGAGCGCGACGCCCGGCCCATATGAGACCGAGCGTGCCGAGCGGGTGGTGGAGCAGTTCATCCGGCCGACCGGGGTCGTGGACCCGAGCATCACCATCCGGCCCACCGCCCACCAGGTCGACGACCTGCTGGCCGAGATACGCGAGACCGTTGCCCGCGGCGAGCGGGTCCTGGTCACGACCCTCACCAAGAAGATGGCCGAGGACCTGGCCGACTACCTCGCCGAGCTCGGGATCAAGGTCCAGTGGCTCCACAGCGAGGTGGACACCCTCGAGCGGATCGAGATCCTCCGGGACCTGCGCCTGGGGGTCTACGACGTGCTGGTCGGGATCAACCTCCTGCGCGAGGGCCTCGATCTGCCGGAGGTCACGCTGGTCGCCATCCTCGACGCCGACAAGGAGGGGTTCCTCCGGAGCGGTGGATCGCTCATCCAGGTCATCGGCCGCGCGGCCCGGAACATCGGTGGCCGGGTGATCATGTACGCCGACAAGGAAACCGCCGCCATGCGCGCGGCCATCGAGGAGACCGATCGGCGCCGAGAGAAGCAGGTGGCCTACAACCTCGAGCACGGGATCGAGCCCGAGACGATCATCAAGGGCATCCGCGACATCCACGAGGGACTCCGGCGCGTGGCCGAGGAGCGGAAGACGCTCGACCTCGAGGGGCGGGGGAGCGAGGAGATCGCGGAGCTCGCGCAGCGACTGGAAGCCCAGATGAAGGAGGCCGCCCGGAACCTGGAGTTCGAGCGGGCGGCCGCGCTCCGTGACGAGCTCGTCGCCCTCCGTCGCCTTCGCGAGGAGCTGAACGCGGCCCCGGGTGAGATCCCGGCAGATGTCTACGCCGCCGCCGCGGAGGCCGGTCAGGATGGCTGGGGCGGCGACGGCTTCCCGCGACGCGAGGTGTTCAGCACGGCGGCCCGCCCGAACATCATTCCGGCCGGGTCGCGGCGCCGTCCGCCCCGCCGTCGCTGAGACCGGCGCATGGCCGGGACGCTGCCCCATGCGGTCTTCGTCGAGACCGATCTCGATCCGTCCGGGACCGCAGCCGCATTCGCGGGCGAGCTTCCCGGCTGCGCCGCGTTCGGGTCGGGGCCGGCCGAGGCCGTGGCCGCGGTGCCGGCTCGCGTCGGGGCCTTCGTGGCCTGGCTGCGCGCCCACGGCGAGGCGCTGACCGAGCCGGTGGGGAACTGGTACGAGGTCGAGCGGGCCCCGGCCGCGCCGGCCGGGGAGAGCATTCGACGGGCGACCTTCTCGCTCGACGAGCTGCCACCGTCGGCGGGCGAGCTGGCGACCTGGCTCCACTGGGCGGACCTCGCCCGCGAGGACCTGGCCGATGCGCTGGACGCGACTCCCGGGGCCGTGCTGGACGCGACCTGGATCGCGGACCAGGACCTCGCGCTTGCCGCCGACCTGGGCGCCCGTCACGCACCGCCCGATGGCGCGCCGCCGCTCGATCGGCTGTACGCCGCGCGTGACGTGCTGATCGAGGCGCTGGGATCGGCGGGGCTCGACGGCGGCGTCCGCCGCGTGATCCGGCTTGTGATCGCGGACGACCTGCGGATGACGGAGCGCCTCCGCGACCGATGACCCGGCTGATCCCGCGGTCCGAGCGCGTCGCGTGGATCGCCGTCCCGATCGTGCTCGTCATTGTCCTGGTCGTGTTCCTCTCGATCGGCAGCCTGGGCGCCCCGCGCGCCGAGCTGGAGCGGATCAACGTCGCCGAGGTGCTGGCCGTGACGGACCCGGCGACAACCTACGGGGATGCCGAGATCGAGATCGTGGGCTGGTACGCGAGTCGGGCCGGGGATTGCGAGGCTCCGCCGGACGAACCGATCGCGGTGACCTGGCTGGATCGGACATGCCCTCTCCGCCTCCTGCTCGCTGAGCAACCGGCGACCGGCGCCGCGCAGGTTGCCCTCGAGGAGATCGGGCTCCGGCTGGCCGCGCCGAGCGGGGAGCCGTTCCCACCCCGCTCCGAGCCCGGCGGCTGGCACCTGATGCTCGAGCCGCTCATCGTGACCGGGCACTTCGACGATCCCGCGTCCGCCGACTGCGCCCCGTCGCGGACGGCTCGATGCCGGGCGACGTTCGTCGTCACCGAGGTCGACGGTCTCGTGCACTAGGGGGCTTCCCCGCACACGGCTTAAGGCGCAAGATTGTCGGCAGCCCTACCAGATCCGGGGGGCTGGACCTGTTGTTGGAGGGTACTCAATGGATTTCCAGGCGCTTCTCGTGGGCATCATCGCGATCGCCCTGGGAGCGGCGATCATGACGCTGGGCTATCGC
>DASYGU010000306.1:0-2845 GCA_035999355.1 Candidatus Limnocylindria bacterium
AGCGGCGTTCCGTAGGTGCGGTAGACCTTGACCTCGGCCTTCCCGTACTGGATGTCGTACTGAATATCGGTCATGAAGGGGTTCCCATGGTGTGGCGGAAGAAGTGGAGCCGGTTGGCGGCGATGGCGAGCGTGTCGTCCAGGGCTCGCCGCAGCTCGGGGAGCCGGTCCCGTTCGAGCGCGGCCCGGAACTCGGGAAGCAGCGCCTCCCGCGGCCGACCTGCCACGTACACCAGGTAGCGTAAGCCGAACCGCGCCTCGTACTCGGCGTTGAGCTCGGCAAGCTCCGCGTCCACCAGGTCTGCGCCTGGTCCCTGCTCGCGCCGGGACGCATCCGACAGCTGGTCCCTCGAGCCAAGTCGGGGATGGGCATTGATGAGCTCGACCTGGTCCGGTTCGGTCATCTGGTGCGCGATCCGCGCCGCGGCCTTCATGAGGTCGTCGTCGTCGGTGAATGGGCGGGCCGCCGCGAGCCACGCGCCAAACCGTGGTGCCCGCTCGAACAGCATGGCGACGGCATCCACGAACGTGGGCACCGACACCTCGTTCAGCTCCCCGACGGACGGGAACGGCGCGGTGCTAGCCCCGGTCAAAGCGGTACTCGTCATCCGGGTCGTGGCCATCCTCGGCGTTCTCGAAGAACACGACCAGCCGGTCGGCGGCTGCTCTGCGATAGGTCATCCAGCGTTCGGCGCCGCGGCGTAGGAACACGGCATCGGTTTCGGTCAGGGCCACCAGGTCGAGGGTCAGCGCCTCGTCCTTCTCCTCCCACCCGGACAGGTCGCGGTTGAAGTGCTTGAACCGGCACACGAGACCCTCGCCCTCGGGGTCGAAGGTGATCAGCTCGTAGAACCGCGGGTGACTGTCGGTGATCGCGCGGAACATGCCCATCATCCCGCCGCCGGCCGCTGCGCTCCACTGCTCCTCGATCGTGTCCGCCCCGTGCGAGCCGACCCAGCGCCCGCTTACCCAGGCCAGCGCCTGGATGTCGGCCCGGATGGGCTGGGTGGGGTAGCCGACTTCTGCGACGTCCATGCGCGATCAGCTGCCGCGATAGACCGTTGCGCTGAACGGCGCGAGGAGCAGCGGCACGTGGTAGCTTCGCTCCGGATCAGTGACCCGGAGCGCCACGGCCAGACCCTGCAGGAATGCGTCGTCATCGTGGTAATCGGCGAGGTCGAAGAGGAGCTGGTAGTCGCCAGCGGTGAGCTCGCCGCCCACGAGGTCCGCGATGCGGCCGTCGGCATCGGTCTCGCCTTCGTTCAGGACCTCGAACTCGTCATCGTCGCCGCGGCGGAAGAGGACGACGGAAACACCGGCCGCGGGCGCCCCGGTCTCGACGTCGAGCACGTGGGTCGAGATCGTGGGACGAGCCGATCGCTGGGCGGCCACGGAACCTCCTCATCAGGCGGGGGCGGATATCCTGTCAGCCGGATCCGCATGACCCACCGGGAGCATACCGATGACCAGCCCTGACCGATTCATGATCCAGCGAATGGGCGCCGAGGAAGGGCCCTTCACCCTGGCGGACCTCCAGCAGCAAGTGCAGGCCGGATTCGTGAAGTTCGACACGCCCGTTCGGCGCGCGGACGTCGACGGGGCGGCCTGGTTCCGCGCCGCGGAGGTGCCGACCCTGTTCTCCGAGAAGGAGTGGCTCGTCGCCCTGCTCCTGTCCGCGTTCCTGGGGACGCTGGGCATCGACCGCTTCTACCTGGGCTACACCGCGCTCGGCATCCTGAAGCTCATCACGCTCGGATTCTGCGGAATCTGGTGGATCATCGACCTGATCCTGATCGCCACCGGGAACCTGCAGGACGCCAAGGGCCAGGTCCTGCGCCGCTCGTGAGCCCTCGTGCCCTGCGCTGGCTCGTCGCCGGCGCCCTGACGATGTCGGTGGTCGTGCCCACGGCCTTCGTGCGGAGTGGCCCGCGCCTGTGTGCCTTCCATGCGGTGACCGGGCGCTCCTGCCCGTCGTGCGGGATGACCCGATCGTGGAATGCGATGGGCCACGGCGAGCTGCGCGACGCGATCGGCTACCACGTCCTCGGGCCGGCCACCTTCATCGCGGCGGCCGCCGTGGTGGCCGGTGGCGACGGACGGGCGGTGCGGCTCCTCGAGCCCGACACCCGAATGCGACCAATCCTGGCGGCCCTGGCTGCGGTGTGGGTCGGTGCCTGGGCACGCGGCCTGGCCGCGGGGGAGCACTGAGGGCGTGAGCGACCTCCGGATCACCATCGGCGACTTCGTGTTCGCGGCCCGCTGGGAGGCGGACGCGCCACGAACGCGGGCTGCGCTCGAACCATGGCTGCCGATTCGCGCGCAGCTCATCCATTGCAAGTGGAGCGGGGAAGGCACGTGGATCCCGTTCGGCGACCAGCGACCGGAGGTGGGCTACGAGAACCACACCTCGCACCCGGCGCCGGGCCAGCTGATCATCTACACCGGCGACCTGTCGGAGTGCGAGATCCTCCTCGCCTACGGGGCGTGCGACTTCTCGAGCAAGCTGGGCCAGCTGGCGGGCAACCACTTCGCGACCATCGTCTCCGGCGCGGAGCAGCTTCCCGAGATGGGACGCCGCGTCCTGTGGGAAGGGGCCAAGCCGATCGAGATCACCGAAGGGACCGCTTGACCGATCTCATCGTCCGCGGCGGGACGATCGTGACCGCCGAGCGGTCGTACGAAGCCGACGTGGCGGTGGTCGACGGGCGGATCAGCGCCATCGGTCCGGACCTCTCTGCCGAGGCCACCATGGAGACGATGGATGCGACCGGGTGCCTCGTCCTTCCTGGCTGCGTCGACGTCCATACCCACACCCGCCTCCCGACCGACGACGAGCCGGATCGCTT
>DASYGU010000042.1:0-11922 GCA_035999355.1 Candidatus Limnocylindria bacterium
TGGGAATCCCTCTCAGATATCGAGGTTGCGGACCTTGCGGGCCTCGCCTCGAATGAAGTCACGGCGCGGTTCCACTCGCTCGCCCATGAGCGTGCTGAAGGTCTCGTCCGCGTCCGCCGCGTCTCGGACGGCGACCTGGAGGAGGGTGCGGGTTTCGGGGTTCATCGTGGTTTCCCACAGCTGGTCGGGATTCATCTCACCCAGACCCTTGAATCGCTGCACGGTGACGTTGCGACCCTTTCCGTCCCTGGACAGCTCCTTGAGCGCACCCTCCCGCTCCTTCTCGTCCTTCGCGTAGCGAGTCTGCTTCCCGGTGCTGACCCGATAGAGCGGTGGCTGGCAGAGGTACAGGTACCCGTTCTCGATGACCTCGGGCATATGCCGATAGAAGAAGGTCAGGAGCAGGGTCGTGATATGCGCACCGTCGACATCGGCGTCCGACAGGAGGCAGATCCGGTGGTAGCGGAGCTTGGCGATGTCGAACTGCTCACCGATGCCGGCGCCGAGGGCAATGATCAGCGGCCGGACGTTCTCGCTGGACAGGACCTTGTCCAGCCGCGCCTTCTCGACGTTCAGCAGCTTTCCGCGGAGGGGCAGGATGGCCTGGTTTCGACGGTCCCGTCCCTGCTTGGCCGAGCCGCCGGCCGAGTCTCCCTCCACGATGTACAGCTCGCTCAGGGCCGGGTCTCGCTCCTGGCAGTCGGCGAGCTTGCCGGGGAGGGCCATCCCGTCCAGGGCACCCTTGCGGATGACCAGGTCGCGAGCCTTGCGCGCCGCTTCACGGGCACGCGACGCGGTGACGCATTTCTCGATGATCCGCCGGCCGTCCGCGGGATTCTCCTCGAGGTGCTGGACGATCCCGTCCGAGACCACGGTCTGGACGATGCCCTTGATGTCCGCGTTGCCGAGCTTGGCCTTGGTCTGGCCCTCGAACTGGGGATCGGTGAGCTTGACGCTGATCACGGCGGTGAGGCCCTCGCGGACGTCGTCGCCGCTGAGGTTGGCGTCCTTCTCGGACAGGACGCTGGCCTTTCGCGCCCAGTCGTTCAGGGAGCCGGTCAGGGCCGCACGGAATCCGGTCACGTGCGTCCCGCCGTCGACGGTGTGGATGTTGTTGGCGAACGGCAGGACCGTCTCCGCGAAGCCGTCGTTGTACTGGAGGGCGACTTCGACGCTCGTGCCATCCACCACCCGCTCGACATAGATCGGCTGCTGGTGCAGCGCCACCCGGTGGCGGTTCAGGTGGCGGACGAAGGAGGTGACTCCGCCCTGGAAGAGGAAGTTCTTCTCGTGATCGGTCCGCTCGTCCACGAGGCGGATCCACAGCCCCTTGTTCAGGTAGGCCGACTCCCGCAGACGGGTCGCGATCGTCTCCCAGCTGAAGTCGAGCTCCTCGAAGATCTCGGGGTCCGGGGTGAATCGGGTTCGGGTCCCGTGATGGCGGGTCCAGTCGATGCCCCGGTTGGCTTCCGCCTCGCCGCCGTCCTGCCGGACCGGCTTGATCGGTGCGCCGCGGCGGAACTCCTGCACGTACCGTTTGCTGTCGCGCAGCACTTCGACGCGCATCTCGGAGGACAGCGCATTGACTACGCTCACGCCCACGCCGTGGAGGCCGCCAGACACCTTGTATCCGCTCCCGCCGAACTTCCCGCCCGCGTGAAGCACGGTCATGATCACTTCGAGCGCGCTCTTTCCGGTCGAGTGCTTGTCGACCGGAATGCCCCGACCGTCGTCGACGACTTCCAGGTGGCCGTCATCTCCGATCGTCACGTCGATCCGGGTGGCCATGTTGGCCATCGCCTCGTCGATGCTGTTGTCCACGACCTCCCAGACGAGCTGGTGGAGGCCACGGGCATCGGTCGAGCCGATGTACATGCCGGGGCGCTTGCGGACGGCCTGCAGCCCTTCGAGGACCTGGATGTCGGCCGCGGTGTACGAGGCCGATGCGCGCGTGCGGCGCCTGGCGGGCGGGCTGGGCTGGGCGGTCATTCGAAGTCACCCCCGGACTCGATCCCGGCCCCGACGGGCACCGGTGTGGGGATGCGCTCCGGGACATTGCGCAGGATCCAGGTCATCAGGCGGTCGAGCTCCTCGTCCGATCCGAACTCGATGCTGATCCGGCCGCCTCGTCGCGTCCGCGTGATGGCGACCTTGGTCTCGAGCAGGGCACGGAGGCGGTTTTCGAGATCCTGGACGTCCTCGTGCTCCGGGCGCACCGCGTCCGGTCGTGCCTGGCGCCGACGGCGTCGGACGAGCTCTTCGGTCTGGCGGACCGAGAGGCCCTTCTCGATCACGATCGCAAGCACCGCGACCTGCAGCTCGAGCACGGTGAGCCCCGCGAGCGCGCGGGCATGGCCCTCGCTGATCTGCCCGTCGAGGAGCGCCTCCTGCGTCTCGGGTGCCAGATCGAGGAGTCGCAGGGCATTGGTCACGGCAGCCCTCGAGCGGCCGACGCGGGTCGCGACCGCCTCGTGTGGCATCCCGAACCGGTCGATCAGGAGTCGGAAGCCCATCGCCTCCTCGAGTGGGTTGAGATCGGTCCGCTGGAGGTTTTCGACGAGGGCCAGCTCCACCATCTCTTCGTCGCTCGGATCCCGAATCACGGCCGGAATCTGGGTCAGGCCGGCGATTCGGGCGGCGCGAACTCGACGCTCGCCCGCGATCAGCTGGTAATCACCGTTGGCCAGGCCGCGGACGACCACCGGCTGGAGCACGCCGTGGGCGGAAATGGATGCGGCGAGGTCGGCAAGCTCATCCGGCTCGAACCGGGCGCGCGGCTGGTGTGGGTTGGCAACCACCCGGTTCAAGGGGACCTGGCGTCCGTCCTCGGCGCCGGCAGGCGGCGGGATGAGCGCATCGAGACCGCGTCCCAGCCCGAAGTCGCGCGGCGTGCGGTCAACCACGAGCGGCGACCTCCGCCGCCAGTGCCTCGTACGCATGAGCCCCATGCGACGCCGGGTCGTAGAGCGCGATCGGGAGACCATGGCTCGGGGCCTCGCTCAGCCGAACGCTGCGTGGTACGACGGTGTCATACACGGAGCCATCCAGATGACGCCGGACTTCGTCCGCAACCTGGTACGAGAGCCGGGTCCGGCGGTCGAACATCGTGATCACGACCCCCTCGATTTCGAGACGCGGGTTGAGGGAGCTGCGGATCATCCGGATCGTGTTCACCAGGTTTCCCAGTCCCTCCATTGCGTAGAACTCGGCCTGGATCGGGATCAGGACCCCATCGGCAGCCGTGAGCGCGTTCACCGTGAGCAGGCCGAGTGACGGCGGACAGTCCACCAGCACCCGATCGTATTCCCCGTCGACCCCAGCCAGGCTCGCCGCCAGGCGGTGCTCCCTCGCCGGGATCCCGACCAGCTCCACCTCGGCGCCGGCCAAACTCGGTGTGGCAGCTACCAGGTCGAGCCCCGGGATGGCCGTCGGCCGAGCCAGCTCGGAGATTGCGACCCGGTTGATCAAAGCGTCGTAGATCGTGCCCCGATCTCGACGATCGGCTCCGAGCCCGGTCGAGGCATTGCCCTGGGGATCCAGGTCGATGACCAGAGTACGGATGCCCGAGAGCGCCAGGTACGCCGCGAGATTGATGACGGTGGTCGTCTTACCGACGCCGCCCTTCTGGTTGGTACAGGCCGTGACCCTAGCCACGAACACTCCGTTGCGAGTTCCTGTGGGCCCGTCAATTGTACCAGTTTGGCCCCCTTTCAGCCTGTTACCAGCGGCTCAACGTTTCACGTGAAACATGCCACTTTGGTCCTGCGTTGAGTTCGAGGCGACCCCAATCGGGACCTCCACCCGCCCTATACTGCCGGGAGCCGCCCAGTAGTCCGCAGCGACCCCGAGAATCGACCGATAAACGTCATCAGCGCGCTTCTTGCCTTCGTGACTGGCGTAATCCATGCCAGCCTCGCCCCGCTGCTGGGCATGGGAGATCTGAGACCCAATCTCATCTTGGCGGCGGTTGTCACCGCGACCGCGCTGTTCGGCCTCGGTACCGGAGCGGTCTGGGCCTTCGTCGCCGGCTTGACCGCCAACCTCCTCACGACCGACCCATTGGGCACGCTGCCGCTCAGCCTTCTGCTCGTGGCCGCGATGGTGGCCGCGGTCGGGCGCGGCGTCGGGAGGACCGGCCCGCTGCTCGCCCTGTTCGGCGGCCTGGTGGGTAGCTTCCTGCTCGACGTTGTCGGGCTGGGGGGCGTTCTGCTCGAGGGTGGATCGCTTCCGATCAGCCAGGTTCCCGAGCTCGCTCGTCTGATCATCCCCACCGCAGTCGTCAACGGGGCGCTGGCGGTCGCCTTGTTCCTGGCGACCCGGATGATCGTGGGTCGGTTCGGCTATGAGCCCGCGACCTGATGGGATCGGAATTCGAGCACGCCGACCTGCCGCGGTCCGGGGTCCGCTTCCTGGCGTTCGGGGTCATCACCGCGCTGCTGTTCACCATCATCGCCGGGCGCCTGTTCCAGCTCCAGGTGGTCGAAGGCTCGGTCAGGGCCGAGCAGGCCGAGGCAGCCCACGCGGTCGACGTGGCGATCCCCGCCGAGCGAGGACTGGTCTTCGACCGGTTGGGTCGACCGCTGGTCGTCAACGTGCCTACCTGGACCATCTCGGTCCGGCCCGCGGACCTGCCAGATGGGCGCCGGGTCGATGTTCTCCGTCGCGTGGCGATGGTGGCTGGCGTCAGTGCGGCCGACCTCGAGGATCGGCTCGACGCGTTCAGTGGGTCCCCGTTCGACCTCGTTCCGCTGATCGACGACGTCGACCGAGATGCCGCGCTGATCCTGGCCGAGGAGACCGCACGGCTGCCGGGGATCGAGCTTCAGGTCGTGCCGCGCCGGCAGTACCTGAACGAACGGGGACAGGTGGACGGCACGCTGCTCGCCAATGTGGTGGGGTACACCGGGCCTATCAACCGCGAGGAGCTCGAGACGCTCGACGACGAGGGGTACCTTCCCGACGACCCCATCGGCCGGACCGGAATCGAGGCCGCGTTCGAGTCGGAGCTTCGCGGGGAGTACGGGTCGGTGCGCTGGGAGCGGGACGCGACCGGCCGGTTGGTCAAGGTCATCGAGGAGACGAGCCAACCTGTCGCGGGGCGCAACCTGGTGCTGACCATTGACTCCCGCCTGCAGCGGATCGCGACCGAGTCCCTGCTGTGGGGCATGCGCGAGGCCAACGTCAGCCAGGGCGTCACGATCGTCATGAATCCCCAGACCGGCGAGATCCTGGCCATGGTCTCGCTCCCTTCGTACGACAACAACGCATTCGCGGGGGGCATCTCCGACGAGCTGTACCAGTCGTACCTCGCCGATCCGAATCTCCCGCTGCGCAACCACGCGATTGCCGACATCTACCCGCCGGGCTCGACGTTCAAGCTGGTCACCGGGCTCGCCGCGCTGGAAGAGGGGGTGACCTCGCCCACCAAGCGTTGGCCGACCTACGGCTGCTACCAGATCCCCGGGGCGCCGACCGGAGACTGTCTGAGCGACTGGAACCGTCAGGGCTTCGGCAACCTCAACATGGTCGAGGCGTTCGCCATCAGCTCGGACACGTTCTTCTACCAGATGGCCGTTCATCTGGGCGTCGACCGGCTGGCGAAGTGGGCCTATGAGCTCGGGTTCGGGGCGCCGACCGGTATCGACCTCCCCAGTGAGGCGAGCGGCGTGATCGCCTCCACCGACTGGGCCCACAGCCAGGGACGGACCGGCGTCTTCACCGGCGAGCTGGCCCAGGCGGGGATCGGCCAGAACGTCATCGCGGTCACCCCGATGCAGCTCCTGAACGCGTACGCGGCGCTCGCGAACGGCGGCCACCTGATGCGACCGCAGATCGTCCTTGGCGAGGCTGACGACGAGGGCAATCTTGTCGAACAGTTCGAGCCCGAGGTCCTGCACGAGGTGGCCGCCAACCCGGCCAACCTGCAGACGATGCGGATCGGGGCTCGGCAGGTCATCACCACCGGTCACGCCTACAACATCAGTGACCTCCGGCTCCCCGGCACCCTGTCCGGAAAGACGGGCACCGCGGAGTTCGGGCTGCCGGACGCCCAGGGCGTGCTGCCGTTCCACTCATGGTTCGTGGCGTACGTGCCCTCCAGGCCGGGCGCAACCGACGCCTCGCTCGCGGTGCTCACCTTCACCTACCGCGCGACGGTCATCGGCAACGTGTCCACCGAGGTCGTGAAGTACTTCCTGCAGCAGTATTTCGAGCTCGACCAGGATCTCCGCCTGGATCCAGTCACTCTGCGGCTGCTGAGCGGCGGCAACTGACCGATGGGCGTCGCGGTTTCCACCATCGAGGTCCACGGATCACGCCGCTGGCGCGATTTCGACTGGCAGTTGACGCTGTACCTGCTGCTCCTCATCGGCTTCGGGATCGTGCTCGGAATCTCGGCGGCCTGGAACGAGGCCGGGTCCGCGGGGGGTATCCCCCAGCCGGTGAAGACGGTCATCTGGACCCTTCTCGGATTCAGCCTGATGACGGTGGCGGCGTCGGTCGACTACCACTGGCTGCGGACGTTTGCGATCCCGATCTACCTGTTCACCCTGGGCCTGCTGGTCGTAAACCTCGTGGCCGGCACGGCGATCTCGGGCGCCCAGCTGTCGGTCACGATCGCAGGCCTGGACTTCCAGTTCTCCGAGATCTCGAAGGTCCTCATGGTCGTCGTGCTCGCAGCGTTTCTGGCGGGTCGAGGACAGCGGATCGGCCGGCTGTCCACCATCCTGGGCGCCGGGCTGCTGGTCGCCCTGCCGACGGCCCTGGTCCTCCGCCAACCGGACCTGGGGACCGCGCTCGTGTTCGTCGCGATCCTGGGCGGGATGCTGTTCATCAGCGGGGCGAGCATCGGCTGGATGGCGCTCCTGCTCGGGGTGGCGGTGGTGATGACCCCGCTCGCGCTCGGCCGACTTGCGGACTACCAGACGGCCCGCCTCCTCTGCTTCCTTGACCCCGCCGCGGATCCGCAGGGTGCGTGCTACCAGCTCGTCCAGGCGCTGAACGCCGTCGGGTCGGGCGGCTGGCTGGGCCAGGGCCTGACCGCGGGCGATGCCAACCAGCTGGGATTCCTGCCAGTCCAGACCACCGACTTCATCTTCACCATCGTCGCCGAGGAGCTGGGCCTGGCTGGCAGCCTCATCCTCCTCGCCCTGTTCGGGCTTCTGCTGTGGCGGATCACGATCATCGGTTGGCGGGCGAAGGACGGGCTCGGCCGGCTCGTGGCGATGGGCCTGGCCACCATGCTCCTGTTCCAGGTGGTCGTGAACATCGGGATGGTGATCGGGCTGCTGCCGGTGACCGGCATCCCGTTGCCGCTGATCACCTACGGCGGCTCGTCCACCGTGTCCCTGCTGTTCGGTATGGGCCTTGTTCAATCGGTCCGGATGCGTACCCGCACCGAGACGTTCTAGTCGAGCATCAGGCGACGGCCACGTCAGAGGGGCCCGGCGGCGGACCGGCCGCCGCGGGTTCCGGCGCGGGTCCGGCGGTCGCGAAGGTCCGGGCTTCGTCGGGCGTCCCGCCCTCGAGCCGGCGGAAGATATAGCGGTACAGGTCACGGGCGAGGGCGACCACCGGTGCGGCGAGGATCGCGCCCCAGAGACCGAACAGGCTCGCGCCCATGATCAGTGACAGGATGACCACCGCCGGGTGGAGATCCACCGCGTCGCCCATCACCTTGGGCACGAGGAGATGGTTCTCCAGCTGCTGCACGACCGTGTACAGGGCAATCGCCGCCAACGCCGCAGCCGGGGAGATCGAGGCTCCGATCAGGACGGCCGGGACGGCGGCGATGATCGGACCGATGATCGGCACGAACTCGAGGATGCCGGCCACGAGCGCGAGGAGCACCGCGAAGTCGGCGAACTCGCTGAACCCGATGAGGGCGAGCACCAGGAGACCGATGAGCGTGGCGGTGAAGATCACCGCCCCGAGCAGGATCTGGCCCCGGATCCAGCGGCCGATGAGCCCGGTGGTCAGGCCCATAGCGTGGGCGGTATCCGTGCGCCAGCCGACCGGCAGCATGCGGAGGACGCCGTCGGGCAGGCGCTCGCGGTCCTTGAGCACGTAGAGCAGCCAGACCGGGACCACGACCAGCCCGACGATGAAACCGGCGGTCCGCGCGACGAAGCTCAGGAGCGGACCCACGATCGCCTCCAAGAGACCGATCACCGTCTGCTGGCCGCTGGCAATGATCGTGTCCAGCGCTTCGCGGATGGGGTCGGGGAGCGGGAGGTTCGCCAGCCAGTCGACGATCGCCTGCTCCCAGGCCATGAGCTGAGATGCGAGGGTCGGGAGCTCCTCGAGGAATCGCTGGAGCTGCTCGAACAGCGGCGGCAGGAGCAGCCAGCCGAGGCCGACCACGACCACGATCACGACGACGTAGACGATGAGGATCCCGGCCAGGCGGGGAACGCGTCGTCGCTGGAGGGCGGTGACCGGCGGGTCGAGGAGGAAGGCGAGGGCGATTGCGATCCCGAACACCGGCAACGCAGAGCGGGCGAGCCACAGGGCGATCAGGACGACCGCGATGGCGAAGGCCACGAACAGGCCGAGGCGGTGGCGCGCCACCCATTCCATGGCGCGATCCTAACCGAGCGGCTTGCCGGGAACCGGGAGCGGGTACCATCGGGCGCATATGACCGCCGATGCCGACGCCCCGCGCCAGCGGTGGCAGATCCTCTATGCACGCAGCGAGCCCGCGCTCCGCATGCGGCAGCAGGACATCACCGCCGAGTTCCAGCGGGTGCTGACGGAGGCTGAGCTGCCCGTCTCGCAGACGGCCGCCAAGCGGCCCCGCGCCCGCATTCGGCTGGCGGCGGTCACTCCGCCCAGTCTCGAGCTCAAGGGCGATGTCATCGAGGTCTGGTTCGACGAGCTGGTGGCCCGGGACCGCCTGATCACGGCCGGCGAGGCGCTCGCGGACGGCTTGTCCATCGTGGACGCGCGGGAGGTATGGCACGGATTCCCGTCAGCCTCATCCCAGGTGCGCGGCGGCGAGTACGAAGTCGAAGCCCGCGCCCCGGAGGGAATCGGCGCCGACGAGGTGCGTGCCGCGGTCGTCCAGCTGCTGGCGGCCCCCACCCTGCCCGGCCTCCGCCGGCGCGGAGAGAGCGAGCGGAAGTCCGACGCCAACGAACGGGACCTGAGACCATACGTCGAGGACCTCGAGCTGCTCAGCTTCGACGATGCGGAGCACGTCGCGCACCTCCGCATGCAGCTTCGGCTCGACCCCAGCGGTGCCGGCCGGCCGCGCGACGTGGTGGACGCCCTCGACCTTGGACTGGTCATGACCCGGGCGATCCGCGACCGCCTCCTCTTCGTTGACACCCCTGCGATCGCCCGATAAACTCCGGGATCCCGTGGGACTCCCTGTGGCGTCCCGCTGTGCGCGAAAAGACGGAGACTGCCATGTACGCCGTGGTCGATAACGGCGGAAAGCAATATCGGGTCGAGGCCGGCACGACGCTGGTCATCGATCGCCTTGACGCCGAGGCTGGTGCCTCGGTGACGTTCGACCGCGTCCTGCTCATCGTCGACGACGATGATGTGACGGTTGGAACCCCGACGGTCGAAGGCGCCGCGGTCCATGCGACGGTGGTTGAGCATGGGCGGGGACCCAAGATCATCGTGTTCAAGTTCCGCCCCAAGGCGCACTACCGGCGCAAGACCGGTCACCGCTCGGAGCTGACCAAGGTCCACATCGACGAGATTGCGACCGCCTCCAGCGGGCGTCGAAAGGCTGCCAAGGCCGAAGCGGCCGAGACCGCCCCGGCCGAGACGCCAACTAAGGCAGCGGCGAAGGCATCAACGAAGACGGCGGCCACGAAGGCAGCGACGGCCAAGCCCGCAGCGCCCCGACGAAAGCCGGCGGCCAAGCCCACCAAAGCCGCTCCGGCGAAGGACTGATCAATGGCGCACAAGAAGGCAGGCTCATCCTCGAAGAACGGGCGCGACAGCGCCGGCAAGCGCCTGGGCGTGAAGCGTGGCGACGGCCAGCTGGTCATGGCCGGGACGATCATCGTCCGCCAGCGCGGGAGCACGTTCCACCCCGGCCCCAACGTCGGGATGGGCCGTGACTACACCCTGTTCGCGACCACCGAAGGGCGCGTTCGCTTCACCCACGAGACGCGCGCCAAGAAGCGCGTCAGCGTGGTCGCGGAGTCCTGACCGATGAAGCCCGATATTCATCCGCAGTACCATCAGGCCGAGGTGCACTGCGCTTGCGGGACCACCTTCACCGTGGGATCGACCGCCGAGTCGATCCGGGTCGAGGTTTGCTCGAATTGCCACCCGTTCTACACCGGCACTCAGAACATCGTCGACACCGCGGGCCAGGTGGAGCGGTTCCAGCGGCGGATGGAGCGCGCCACGCGCTGACCCGGTCTGACCGACCGAAGCCGGGTCGCATGTCGCGGCTCGTCCAGCACCTCGCCTTCCTCATTCCCGAGCAGCTGATCGCGGCTGGGCCGTTCGTCATCGAGGCCGTGCCCGGGACGACGCGCTACCGGATGCCGGACTTCTTCTACGGGGGCCAGGCGCTCATCGAAGGCGTCATGATGCGCGGCCGTTCGACGGCGGCCATGAGCGTGCGGATGCCGGACGGGGAGATCCGCACCTCCTCCGAGCCCCTGCCCAGGGCGCTCAGCGGCGGCCGCTGGCTGAAGGTTCCCTTCGTGCGCGGCGTCCTCGTCCTGTACGAGACCCTGATCTTGGGCACCCGGATGCTCATGCGGTCGGCGGCCCTCGCCGCCGAGGGGGAGGAGATCGAGATCGGCCGCGGGACCCTGGCCGTGACGATGATCATTTCTCTCGGCTTCGCCATCGGCCTCTTCTTCGTCCTTCCGCTGCTCCTGTCGGAGGTCGCCGAAGAGGCGGCGGGCAGCGACCTGGTGGCCAACCTGGCCGAGGGTGGGATCCGCCTCGTCATCTTCGTGATCTACCTGGCCCTCATTGGGCTGATGGCCGACGTGCGCCGCGTGTTCGCATACCACGGCGCGGAGCACAAGGCGATCAGCGCGCACGAGGCCGATGCGCCGCTCGAGCCGGAGTCGGTCGACCGTTTCAGCACCGCCCACACCCGCTGCGGGACGACGTTCGTCCTGATCGTGGTCGTGATCAGCATCCTGTTCTTCTCGGTCATCCCGCGCGCCGACGTCCCGCTGCCGCTGCTCATGCTCTCGCGTATCGTCCTCGTCCCGGTCGTGGCGGCCGTCGCCTACGAGCTCGTCCGCTTCGGCGCGCGGCACTTTGGCAACCGCGTGGTCCGCGCGATCTACACGCCGGGCCTCTGGCTCCAGTCGCTGACCACCCGACCGCCCGACCACGAAATGCTCGAGGTCAGCATCAGCGCCCTGGAGCGGGTGCTCGCCGAGGACCAGGCACCGGCCAGCGCGCCGGCATGACCGATCAGCTGGACGAGCTCGTCGCCCGTCACCAGGAGCTGACCGATCTCATGTCCCGCCCCGAGACGGCGACCGTTCCTGGGCAGCTGGCGAAATACGGCAAGGAGCTCGCACGGCTGGACCCGATCGTCGCCGCGCTCCGCGAGCACGAGGCCAATGCCCGATCGCTGACGTCGGCGCGGGGGCTGCTGGAGGACGGCGATCCGGAGATGCGGTCCATGGCCCGCGACGAGATCGCCTCCCTGGAAGCGCGGCAGGCCAAGCTCGCGGCCGAGCTTCGTCGGCTGCTCGTGCCCCGCGACCCCAACGACGAACGGGACGTGATCCTCGAGATCCGGGCCGGGACCGGCGGGGACGAAGCCTCGCTGTTCGCCGCCGACCTGTACCGGATGTATGGCCTCTACGCCGAACGACGCGGCTGGCAGGTCGAGCTGCTGTCGACCTCGGAGGGCGGGTCCGGCGGTCTCAAGGAGGTCATCGCCGAGGTCAATGGCGACGCGGCGTATTCGCGGTTGAAGTT